>DATLIL010001230.1:0-3439 GCA_035539475.1 Polyangiaceae bacterium | reverse complement strand
GCTCAGCTCGACGCCCTGAGTCTGCGCGGAAGCGACTATCAATGGCTGGTGCCCGACGATGCGGACACGAACGTCGCAACGACTGAGTGCGCCTACGATCGCATCGTGATCACAACCTCGACCAGCGCAAACGCGGTGGGTACCTGGGGCGTGGACCGCGCGTTTACCGACGACGGGATCTCCGACCATTGGCCCGTCTGGGCCGAGTTCTGGACCGACGAACGATAGGCGTAGCGCAGGCGGCAGGCGTGCTCGCTCGCGGAGCTGGGAGGCGATCGTCCCAGGTCCCTGGAACTCCGTGTGGATACACCACAGCAGCCAGGCCGAGGGTGCGTACTAGTCTGCGAAGCACCCGATCCAGTCGCGCGCCGACCCCTCCGCGAGCGAGCGCGTCGCCGCCGCAGCGAAGCCGGGCCGTTATCGGCTCCTGGAGAGCAGCAGCCGCGCAGTTCGGTAGGCGATGAGCGGAGGGAGCGCGAACAGTGCCGTGATGCGCACGGTCAGCGTGACGAAGCCGAGCAGCACGGTCGTGGGGCGCAGGTCGCCGTGTGGGGTGATGAGGCCTTCTGCCGTGCTGGCGAACCAGAGCTCGAGGCCCGCCCAGGCGAGCAGCATCAGCGCGATGAGCGCGGGGCCGAGGTGGTGCCATTTCATGGCGGGGCGAGCTCCGGACCCGAGGTGAGCAGGGCCAGCATCAGCGCGTCGCCGATCGGGCCGCCCGTGAGGAAGCGGAAGCGCGCGCCGGGGCCGTGGCGGCCGATGCCGAAAAGGTCGGTGGTGCGGTACAGCCGCGTGAAGACGTCCGGGCGACCGTGGGCGCGTGCGGGCGCGAGCGCGAAGCCGGTGGCGGAGACCGAGACGCCGAACAGCACCGGGCCGCTGTCGACGTCGCCGGAGCCGGAGTGACCGTCGGCGTACTCGCGAATGGCGGAGAAGCCGAGCAGCGACGCCTCGTGACGGAAGAGGGCGCCTGCGAGCTCGCGTGCGATGCTGCGGTCGGCGAAACCGGCGAAATAGGCGGCGAGGCCGGTGCCGGAGCCGCGCGGTGCGTCGTGGGGCTGGCCGTCGGTGGCGCCCATGCGCTGGATGACGAGGCCGCTTGCTGGATCGAGCTGGTGCTTTCGCACGAGGCGGGCCCAGTGCGCGAGCACCGGGGCGTGATCAGTGCCCGTTGCCCGGCCGTGCACGGCGATGGCCGCGGCCACTGCCGCCACGTCGGTCGGGTAGGCTTCGCGAGGGTAGGTCTCGATCAGACCCGTGGGTGAGGCCAGCAGGCGGCGCTCGTAGGCGGCGATCAGCGCGTCGTGCTGGGCGAGCAGGGCGGGGTTGAGCTCGCCGCCGAGGAGCCGGGCCATGCCGAGCGCGAGGGCGGGGTAGGCGAGGTAGGCGTGGCCGTGCGAGGAGCCGAGCGTCGCCAGGGCGTCCTCGTTCCAGGCTCTGGTGCCGAAATCACGCATCTCGGGGCGAAAGGTCTTCTGTGCGGCGGCGGTGAGCGTCGCGAGCAGCCGCGGCTTCTGCTCGGGGTGCGCCAGGCAGAGCTGCGCCATGCCGAGCGCGGTCATCTGGTGGGTGACAAGCGCCCACTCGCCGACGAAGCGGTCGCTCGATGGACGCTTCAGCAGGGCGTCGTCGGCCGCTTCGAAATCGATCAGTGTCTGCGCCAGCCCGAGCGCGAGCTCGGCGTCGCCGTCGTACCAGGCGCTGGCGTCGCGGCCGCAATACGCGCGCGGAACGAGCCCGAGCGCGAGCGCCGCGCACAGAAACGGTACGGCGATGACGACTAGCCGGCGAGCGAGCGTGGAGCGCACGCTGCAATCATTGCTCGGAAGGGCGGCGCGGCTCGTGGAGATTGTGTGGAGCTCGTGATCACGTTCTCGCGCCGCGAACCCTCTCGCTTTCGACGATCCAGGATAGCCCAGTTGCAATGCCCCCCGGGTAACTCGAGGCGGCGGGCTCCGGGCGGGCGCAAGGTGACCCGGGTCCACATTGCATTTGCGCTATGTCCTTTTGGCGATGCGCAACCCCTTACCAGGCCCCGCTTCTGGCTCTAGCGCGCCGATGTCACTGATCAGGGGACGGGTGGACGCGTGGTGCTGATCCAGTCTGGCTTCGTCATGGCGTAGCAGACCGTATCTCGCCGCCCGTCGCCGGCATGCGCTTTCTGACCTCGCAGGACGCCCTCGTGGCGAAGGCCCGCCTTCTCGCCAACCCGGACGGACGCGAGGTTCTGCTGATCACAACGCCAGGCCAAGCGCAGCCAGGGCCAATCCGTGAAGCCCCACTGAAGGAGTGCCCGCAGGACTCGGGTACCGAGGCCACGACCCGCTTCGGTACGCCGGAGGAACATCCCGACCTCCGCGCATGCCGTGGAGAGGGGGCCTTCATTCAAATGGAATCCAGTACCGCCGAGCAGCCGCTTCCCGTCGGGACTGAAGATGCCGATGACGAAATCCTCCGCCAGCAGGTAGCGCGCTCGGAACTGCCGCACGAGTTTCTCCGAGAGCTCCACCGACTGAGACGGCGTCGCCCACGGCATCCACGGCCGCAAGTGCTCGTAGGACTCGTTGACTGCGTCGGCTAACAACGGACCGTCGCCGACGTCGTACGAGCGCAACACGAAGCCATCGGTCTCGTAACGCTCCGGAGCAAACAAATAGTCCATGCCTTTCATCTAGAATAGGACTGCAGCGCCTGCACGGGTCGTTGCCTCGCTGGCGCGCTTCGGCTCTACTGGGTGCCATGTGGTGCAGGCACCTGGGTGTGGCGCTGGTCGGCTTGCTGATGGCGTGCGGCGAAACGTCCGATGACGGCTCTCCCAAGGGCGCTGCAGGCAATGGCGGCGCTGGTGGAAACGGCGCTGCTGGGGGCGGTGCTGGTGGAGTCGCCGCAGGCACTGGCGGCGCCGCTGGTGGAGTCGCTGCAGGCACTGGCGGTGCTGCTGGAAGCGGCGCTGGTGGAGACGAAGGCGGAGGCGAAGGCGGAGGCGGAGGCGACGACGGGCTGGCCCGGATCACTTGCTCGGATTTGACCGGGTACCCCGACCTCATGCCATCGCCCTACGCGCGAACAGAGGTCACCGGCAGCAATGGCACCTTCGTGGACGAGTGCGACGCGGAGGGCAACGTCGTCGAGTACCACTGCCCGATGCAGCAAATCTGCGGCGGCATGGATTGCGCGCCCTATCCCACCGGGGCTGCAGCGCCCCGGACCGTCACCTGTGATGCCGGCTGCGAGCTCGGCGTCTGCCTGGAGTGACAGTCGCGCTGCGAGCTGCGCCCTCGTTGAAACGGGAAGGGTTTAGTGAGCACGCTCGAGCTCGGGAGCAAAGGCTGCATGATTTCGGCTTACACCGGGAGTGAAGGAAGTAACTATTGACCCCCGTGAGCGCTCGCCAGAATCTGCCGTACCTTTCTATGTTCGAGCAGATACAGGTGGAGAT
>DATLIL010001229.1:0-4222 GCA_035539475.1 Polyangiaceae bacterium | reverse complement strand
ATCAGTCGCCCCAGCTCGACCTGCGTCCGCGCCACCTCGAAGCTCGTGGTGGGCACGTGCATGATCGCGTCGGCCTTGCCGAAGCTCGCCAGGGCACCCTCGAAATCGCGCTTCTCGCGCCGGGCGCGCCCCTCGGCCATGAGGGCTCGTGCTTCGGCTTTCTCCGCCTCGGCCGGCTCCGCGCTCGCAGCGGCGGCGCACCCCACGAGGGCGAGCAAGAGCGCGAGGCGAAAGCGGAGCCGTCTAGAAGCCGTCATCGATCCCCCCCCGGCTCGCAGCGCGCGGCGGTGCGCTCTTCTTGATCCTCGTCGGACGCGGCTTGGGGCGCGGCGGAGTCACCTCGGTCTTCGGCTCTTGTCGCGGGGCGTCGAACACGGGGCTCGGTGTGACTGGGGCCAACGCGGCCGCGACCAGGACGGGCGTTTCCACACGCGGTGCCGCTACCTCGGACTGCTCATTCGGGTCGCCGCCGAGTTGCCAGGCGGTGATCGCGCCGGCGACGCCGAACACCGACATCACCGCCGCCAGACCCCAGGGGCTCGAGCGTTGCTTCGGTGTGATCCGGCGCACGACGGTTTGCTCGCTCGCGCTCGTCACCAGCAGCTGGCGGGCCAGATTCGCCTTACGTTCGAGGGACTCCCCCGCGACGATGCGCATCCAGTCCGCCACCTCGGAGGCGTCGCCGCAGAACGGGCGCAGTGCCAGCGCCATTTCGAGCGCCGTCGCGAAGCGATCGTCCGGCTTCGAGGCCACGGCGCGCAGCACGATGGCGTCGAGCTCCGGCGGGATGTGGGGGACCAGGCTGCCAGGCGCCGCGACGCCGCCGGCCAGAACCTGCGACATCACCGTCGCGTCAGGGCCCTCGAACAGCTTACGGCCGGTCAGCGCCTCCCACAGCACCACGCCGGTTCCGTAGATATCGACGCGCCGATCGACGGGCTCGTCATTCAGGCGTTCGGGCGCGAGGTACGCGACCTTGCCCTTCAGGTAGCCCACGCGCGTGATGCCCGGACGCGAAGTGCTCGTGGCGATACCGAAGTCGAGGAGCCGGCTGATGCCTTCGGCTCCGATCAGCACGTTGTCCGGCGCGACGTCGCGGTGGACGAGGTTCAGCTTTTCACCGCTCGGGCTCTCCGCTTCATGGGTGGCGTGCAGTCCACGCAAGATGTCGCAGGCAATGGCCGCGGCGATGCGCACGGGCACGACCGAGCCGCAGCGAAACAGCGTGAACAGGACCTCCGCCAGCGACTCGCCGTGGACGTACTCCATGACGAGCAGCTTGTCGCCGCCGTCATCGACGACGTCGAGAGCCGCCACGACGTTCGGGTGCACCACGTGCGATAGGAGCTCGACTTCGCGCGCGAACATCTGCTTGTACTCCGCGGAGGAGAGGTCGGGGCGGTTGCGCTTGACGGCGACGACCCTACGGAAGCCGTTGCTTCCCACGCGCAGGGCGAGCTCCACTCGGCCCATTCCACCCTCGGCCAGTGCGTCGGCCAGGACGTAGGGACCGATACGGCGAAAGGGCGCGAGCGAGGGGCGTTGTGGCGACGTCACGTGCTCCCGGCTTTCACGTTCCGTACCAGCGCCCTGCGCGGCCGATTTTTGTTGGGATTCGTGCCGGAACGTAGCGGGCGTCAAGCGCGCGTTGACAGTTCGGCTTTACACTTGGCCGCCCGTTCGAGCAGCAGGGCTTGCTCGCGCGCGTTCTTCGTCAGTCCCGCGGCACGCTCGAACTCGGCCTTGGCCTCTCGAAAGCGGCCGAGCTTGAACAGGAGGTCGCCGCGGACGGCGGGCAAGAGGTGGTAGCTCTCGAGCGAGGGGTCGGAGCGCAGCGCGTCGACGATGGCGAGGCCTGCGGCTGGCCCGAACGCCATCGAGACGGCCACCGCGCGGTTGAGCTCGATGATCGGCGACGGCTCGCGCTGCACGAGCGCGTAATAGAGCACCGCGATGCGCGCCCAGTCGGTCTCGTCGGCGGTGCGGGCGCGCGCGTGGCAGGCGGCGATCGCGGCCTGCAGCGCGTAAGGGCCACCGGCCCCTCCGAGCTCCTGCGCGCGCTCCAGGGCGGCGAGGCCGCGGCGGATGAGCAGCTGATCCCAGCGCGCGCGGTTCTGCTCGAGCAGCAAGATGGGCTCGCCCTTGGGACCCGTGCGCGCGGCCGTTCGCGAGGCCTGGATCTCCATCAAGGCGACCAGGCCGTGCACCTCGGGCTCGCTCGGTGTCAGGCCCGCGAGAATGCGGCCCAGGCGCAGAGCATCCTCGCACAGCCCTGGCCGCATCCAGTCGTCACCGGCCGTCGCGGAGTAACCCTCGTTGAAGATCAGGTAGATGACCTCGAGCACCGAGGCTAGCCGCTCGGCGAGCTCGGCGCCGCGCGGCGCTTCGAACCCGACCGCCGCCTCCGCCAGCGTGCGTTTGGCCCGCACGATGCGCTGCGCCACCGTTGGCTCGGGCGCCACGAAGGCACGCGCGATCTCCTCGGTGGAGAGGCCGCCCAGCATGCGCAGCGTGAGCGCCACGCGCGCTTCCGTCGAGAGCAGCGGGTGACACGCCGTGAAGATCAGGCGCAGCAGGTCGTCGCCGATGTCGTCGTCGATCGCGGCCTCGATCTCGCTCGTGCGGTCTTGCTCGACTTCGAGCACGTGTCCGAGCTCCTCGTGTTTGCGCTCGACGCGCTTGCTCCTGCGGTACTGATCGATGGCCCTGCGCTTGGCCGTCGCCATCAGCCAGGCGCCCGGGTTGTCCGGAACACCTGACTCGGGCCACTGTTCGAGCGCGGCGATCAGCGCGTCCTGTCCGAGCTCCTCGGCGACGCCGACGTCGCGCACGATGCGGGCAAGGCCGGCGATGATCTTGCCCGACTCGATCCTCCAGACGGCCTGGACGGTCCGCGCGACGTCACTCTCTGCCACGGATGCCGGGCTACCGTATCCGTGACGGGCCGGCTACTGCTTCGACAGCTTCTGCTGGAGATCCTTGTGGAGATCGATGGCGTCGCCGGCGGGGAAATCACTCAGCTCGAACAGCTGGCGCACTTCGATCTCACCGTCGACGAAGGGGACTCGCCGCGCCCACTGGACCGCTTCTTCCTTCGACCTGGCCTGGATGATCCAGTAGCCGGCGACGAGCTCCTTGGCCTCCGTGAAGGGGCCGTCCACGACGGTCGGTTTGCGGTTCGAGAACGTGACGCGCGCGCCCTTCGACGACGCTTGCAGGCCATCACCGGCCAGCATCACACCGGCCTTGACCATCTCCTCGTTGAACTTGCCCATCTCGGCGAGCTCCTGCTCGGTCGGCAGAACCCCCGCTTCGCTGTCCTTGCTTCCCTTGACGATCAACATGAAACGCATGACGCACCCCCCTCACTGTTCAACGCGGTCGCGGAAATTCGTTTCAATCGCGCGCCAGCCATCGGGCTTCTCCTCGGCCGACACCGGGAAGTCCTCGATCTCGAAGACCGGACGCACTTCGACCTCGCCGCCGCCGATGCCGGTGCCGTCGATGTGGATCTGCAGCATGCGCCGGCCGAACTCGACCGCCTCCGTCTTGGTGGCAAACTGCACGATGGTGTAACCCGCGACGATCTCCTTGGTCTCGGTGAAGGGGCCGTCGATCACGGTGCGCTTGTCGCCCGCATACAGCACCTTGGCGCCGTACTGGCTCGACCTCAGCCCGTCGCCGGCGAGCAGCGCGCCGCTCTTGATCACCTCTTCGATCAACGCGCCCATTGCGGCCTCGAGCTCCGGGGTCGGCTCCAGGTTGGACTCGGTGTTCTTGTCGGCCTTGAGCAGGACCATGAAGCGCGTCGTTCCAGGCTTGCGCTGCGGCGTGGGCGGGCGTGGCACGTCCGGGAAAGCCTCGGGCGCGTAGACCTCCCGCACCTCGACCTCGCCTTCGCGGAAGCACACGCGCTTGGCGACCTCGATCGCCTCGTCCTTGGACTTCACGTTGATCGCCCAGAAGCCGGCGACGAGCTCCTTCGCCTCGGCGAAGGGACCGTCGACGACGCGGGTCTTCTTGCCGTCGATGGTGACGCGCGTGCCCTTGGTGCTCCCGTGCAGGCCCTCGCCGGCCAGCATGATGCCGGACTTGATGAGCTCATTGTTGAACTCGCCCATCTCCTGCAGCTCCTTCTCGGTCGGAAGGACGCCTGCCTCTGCCCTCGGATCACTCTTCACGAACATCAGAAATTGCATTGGTTCATCTCCTCGTTCGGGGG
>DATLIL010001228.1:0-9220 GCA_035539475.1 Polyangiaceae bacterium | reverse complement strand
GCTCAAGGGCAGCGCGTCGGGTCTGCTCGGCAGCGTCAAGGCTGCGACCCAGGCGGCCGACCAGGCGCTGCTCTTGAGCGATCGCGCCATGTTCCTCGCCACCCGCATGCCGTTCTTGGTGCGCTTGCAAGCGCGTCTCGGCGCGCAGGAGATCGTTGCCGACTCGCTGGACCGCGCCACGGAGCTTCAGGGCGCGCTGGCCAAGGTGCCCGAGACCGCGACCCCCGTGATTCACGACCTCACGGCGCTGAGCTCGCAGTCGCTGGCCGCGGTCCGCGAGACGCACGCCGCGATCGACGCGTTCAAACCTCTGCTCGGAGAGCCCGGCGCTCTCAGGGAGACCATCGACTCCACGCGCAAGCTCGCGGAGACGAGCCTCGAGCTGGCGCGCGAGGTGCACGCTATCGAGCCCCAGGACGTGCAGGCGCTGGCCACGACGGTCGAGGTACGGGTCGAGCGGCTGGCGCGGCGGGTGGTCACGTACCTCGGGCTGCTCGGCGCGGCCTGCTCGGTCGTGTTCTGGGGCGGCTATATCGTCGCCAAGCGCCTGACCCCCGAGATCAGGCGACTGCGCTTTCAGTGAGCGCGCTCACCACCAGACGACTGCAGGTCGAGCGATGTAGGAAAGCCTTAGTCGTTTGCCCTTCCGTCTCGAGAACGTTCCTCAGGTGCTGTTCGCCGAGCCGCCCTCGGCCTAGCGGCTCGCGAGGCCGTGCTTGAGCATCTCGGCGACCAACGCCTGTGCGCGCTCCCTGCGGAGTCGCGCGTGTAGGACCGCGAACACGGCGCATGTTTGGCCGCTTTCGTGGTCACCTTCAAGACCTTGTCGAAGGCAGATTTCTGGACGATCCTGCGGTGGACCCGGGATCACGCTCGGAGCCGAGCTCCGTTAGAGCCTGACCTGCGCGCTCCGTTGATTTCCGGCAAGAGGCGCTTCACGAGGTAGTAGGCGCCCCAGAAGATCCCGCTGCTGACCGCCCCCAGCAGCGCCAGGTAGGCCACCATGCGCCGCACCAAGCGATCGAAATCAGTGCCCACGCTGGCGGCGAGTACCGGATGATCGGTGGGTTTCAGGCCCTTCACCTCTTGCACCAGCTCGAGCCCCTTGTCCGCCAGGCGATTGGTCGAGTCAATCGTTGCCCCCACGCCCTGGTCGCCCAATAGCGGCTTGAGCGCCTCGAGCGTGGTCCGCGACTCGCGCAGCAGATCGCTCGATTGCCGGGTCAGCGCGGTCAGGTCCCGGATCACCGGGTCGGGATCTGGCAGTCCCTCGATGGCTTGCGCAATCGACTGGCCGTTCTTCAGTGAATCGCTGACGACTTCCATGGCGCCGAGCCGAGTCTGCAGACGAATCACGGTCGGCACGCGATTGGCTTGGAACATCGCGCGCTCGCCGAGCAGAAGACCTTGGTTCACGAGCAGGGTGGCTCCGCGTACGCTGCCCATCAGGCCGGCGGCGCGCTCGCTCATTTCCTCGCTGACGTCACCGGCACGCGCGGCAAACTGCACGAAGCGCACCATCTCGACATTGACGGTACTGGGATGCAGCTCCAGCCAGTTATCGATCAACCAGCTCAGGGTCTGCAGGTCTTTCTCGCTCAGAATGGTCTTGCTGAACTCCCAGGCCTTCTGCTCGGAAGCACGAAACGTCTGCAGCAAGGGATCGATCGAGTCGCCTAGAGCCGGCTTCCAATGGCGCTCGATCACGCTGCGACTGAGTCGCAGGAAGACGAGCATGTCGAGCACGCTCACTTCCGGCAGGGGGCCCGACGCCACATCGAGCGCCGCCGAATAGTAGCTGCTCACCCGCTCGAGCATCTGTCGTTGGATCTGGGGATCCTCGGCCGCGTCCACCACCGGCAAGCCGGCGGCGAGCAAACTGTCTGCGAAGGTACCGGTGAAGCGCTGCACGATCTGCTGCAGCTCGAACTGAGTCACCTTCCCGTCTGCCCCGGGCGTGGCGGTTCCGCCGGGCAGCGTCTGGAAAGTGACGTCGCGCGGCTGACTGTGCGTCGAGGCGCAGCCGAGCAGGGCAAGCGCCGCGAGCATGAGCGAAGCGCGCATACCATTCAAGGTTGGTCGGTTGCGCGGGGGGTCAAGTCCGCGCGTTGCCACGCCCGAGACCGAACGCCCCGGGGCCCGCTGGTAGGCGAGCACGGTCCTAAGGAAGGACGGCGAATCAGAACCTGTCCTGGCTATTTGCTTCGTCCGCGCTGCTTACGCGGCCATTCGGTAGTCATGATGCAGGCCGCCGAGCACCGGCGTGACGTCGATCGTCCCGGTGGCGCGGTCCGATTCGTCCGACATCGGAACCGGCACACGCTGAGCCAACCCTAGGTGGGGTCTCGCGCCGTTGAAGTAGGCGAAGCAGTACTCCTCGAGGACCTTTCTCAGGTGACGCGCACCGAGGATCACGATGTGGTCGAGGCACTCGCGCCTCACGCTGCCGAGGAAGCGTTCGCAGATGGAGTTGATCAGGGGCGCGCGCACCGCGCTGCGGATGATACGGGTGCCCGCGCCTTTGGCAACGCGACCAAAGTCGGCGCCGAACTTGTCGTCGCGATCCCTGATGAGGAACTGTGGCCCATCGTCGAGCGGCATGGCGTTGCGCAGTTGCTGCGCCGTCCAGGCCTGCGTAGGCGCTCGCGTGACGGAGACATCAACGACACGCTTGGTGCTCACGTCGATGATCAAGAACGCGAAGATAGGGCGGAACCAGACGTCGTAGGTCTGCAGGAAGTCGCATGCCCACACGCTGTGATTTCGGAGGAAGGCCCCAGAGGCGATTCTCACGGGTCATGCGGCGAACGAGTTCGACCGTGTCGGAGTCGATGCGGGAGTCGCGGTGCGCGGTGGGCTTGGAGCGTCGCTTCCAGAACAGGAGCTCGGCCCGGCTGCGCAACGCGTCACGCACTAGGCCCCCTGCCATCGGCGCAGGTCGGATTACGTCGCGCAGGGCAGTCCTGGCCGACTTGAGCACGCGACCGACGACGGTCCGGACACGCGAGGCGAGGACTGCGAACACGCTGAGTTGTCTCGCCGATTTCCGGCGCACGTTCAAGACTTGCTGGTGAGCGATTCAACCCTCGTCACTCGAGCGGCAACGTGAAACTCAGCTTGGCTCCGCCGGTCGAGGACTCGGCCCAGATCCGCCCGCCGTGGGCGTCGACGATTCCTTTGGCGATATAGAGACCCAGCCCCGCGCCGACCTGGCTTGCTGGCCTACCCTTCCAGTAGCGATCGAACACATGCGGCAGTTGGTCCACGGCAATGCCGGGGCCCGTGTCGCGGACAGTGATCAACAACTCGTCGCCGCGGCGCTCCACGCGGACGGTGATCGTGCCTCCTTCGGGGGTGAACTTGATCGCGTTGTCGATCAGGTTCGTGAGCACGCGGAAGATCCGCTCGGGGTCGGCTTTTACCGTCGCTGAATCGATCGACTCGTTCGCGAGGGTGATCTGCTTGGCCTCCGCCGTGGCTGAGGCGGCCAGCCGCGCCTCCTCGACCATGGCCCGGCTGTCCACGGCCTCGAGATGCAAAGCGAAGCGTTGCGTCTCGATTCTCGCCAGATCAAGCAGATCATCGATCAACGCCTTCATGTGCGTTGCCGATCTTCGGATGCGCTCCGCGCTCGCTCGCGATCGACGCGCGATCTCCTCGTCGCTGTGTGCCTGTTTCAACATCACCTCAGTCTGCATCAGGATGGCCGACAGCGGGCTTCTGAGGTCATGAGACACGACAGCGAGCAGGTCGTTCCGTGCCCGCACCGCCCGTTGCTCGCTCGCGAGTCGGCGCTCCAGGTCGACTTCGATAGCACGCCGCTGCAGCTCGTCTGCGGCCTCGAGATCGCTCGCCGTCCACGACTGCGAGCAAAATCGCACGTCCTCGCGCCAGACGGCAAACGAATGACGGGGGCGCAGGCGCTCGCCGGAATCTGCCGCGACGGGCTTGGAGGGATCGCCGCCCCAGCTCACCGTCTTGACGATCTCCGGGCGGAACCACAGGAGTCGCCGCTGGGGAGCGCCGGGCAGCGCGAACGTGAGCAGGCCGCTGGCGACGTCGCTGGCCTCTCTTGCCCGAGGGAACAAGGCCCCGAGCGACGCAGTCGAGAAAGGCCTCAACCCTTCTTTCTCTTGGACCCACGCTGCGATCGCCTGGACGAGCTCCAGCGGCGGCGTGCGGCCACACGTCACCGGCTCCCCGGCGCCTACGACCGCGGCCCCCTCGGCGGCAACCAGTGCCATCAACTCGTTCGGGAGCGCCCGCAGGGCCACGAGTACGTTCTCTTCGCCGATGCTCTGGCGCATCGACTCAGCCAGTGCTTCCTCGGTCGTTCGTCGTGAGTTGCGCTGTGCCAAAAGCTCGTGATCCTCGAGCGCGGCGATCTGCAGCGAGGCAAGGCGACCCAGAAACTCGCATGCCGCCCGCATCTCCTGGGAAGCGCGACGCGGGCCGGAATGGTTCAGACAGCTGATGAGTCCCCACAGACGACCGCCAACGATGAGCGAGATGCTCATGGAAGCGCGAACTCCCATGTTGGCCATATACTCGAGGTGAATGGGTGAGACGCTGCGTAGCACCGAAAAACTGAGATCGAGGGGACTCCCGGTGTCCGCCCGGAGGGTCGGAACGATTCGCGCGGGCGTGGCTCGAGCATCGAAGATCAATCGCAGCCAGTTCTTGAGGTACAGCTGGCGCGCCTGGGCAGGAATGTCGGAGGCCGGATAGTGCAAGCCCAGGTACGGCTCGAGCGCCGGTTCTTTCGCCTCCGCATCGACGGACCCATGGCCGTCTTCGCGGAACCGATAGAACATGACCCGCTCGAACCCGGTCACTAGCCGCATCTGCTGGACGACGACGTCGGCGAGCTCGGCGACCGTGCTCGCGCGCTGAAGCTGCATCAGCGCTAGCCGGAACGGGTGACGCATTGCGGTCGATATCGGTGGCTCCGGAGCCGGCTCGAGTTCGAGGATCGCCGCGCCATCATGGCGGTGGACGGTCCCATCGAACCGCTTTCCGTGTGCGCTGATGCGTAACGGGTTCGTTTCGTACCAGCGCCCCTGGCGCAGCGCCTCCCGCACCTCGTCGACCGACGCCGGATCGATGACGGTGGAAAGGGGCTGGCCCAGGACTTCCTCGAGACGCAGCGGAAGGTGACTACCCACGTTCTCGCTGATCTGCGCGACGGTCAGCGCCGGCTCGGCCAGTACCAACAGCACCCCATAGGGCTGAACCGTCCCCGGGATGTGGATGGGTTCCCGGTCGCAATCGGTCAAGTCGATCGCACTCCGACTCATGGTGGCGAATCTCCTTGCCGCTCCAGCCATCGCGCGAGCGTCTGAAAGGTCGCCCGTGCCGCAGCGACGATCTCTTCGCTTCGCGCACCTGCAGGTACCAAGCCTTCGAGCCAGGCGAGCACGAGCCCCCACCTCGCCGGCGTCCCCTCGCCGTCGCCGACGAAGAATGACGCGCCGCTGCCCTTAGCCACGCCGAATCGTCGGTACAGCACAGGAGCGACGACCCGTCCCCCAAGGCAGGCTCCCTCGAGCACGTACAGGCAACCCGCCAGGTCCTCGCGGCACGACAGCCGGGGCAGCGTGGCGCATCGAGGTTGTTCGGCGAGGTCGCGCCGAGACAGGCCCAGCGCCAGGAGGTCATGCTCGATGAGCTCGGAGCGCGCGCGCAGTGGAAAGCCGAGCGGAGGGCCCGCCGCAGCGAGGGGAACCAGACTGGCCTCGACGGGAGCGTAGAACCCGTAAAACATTTGGAGCACTCGACGGTATCGCTGGAGCGAAAGCGAAGGATCGAGCAGTCCCAGCTGTTTCTCGAGGCGACGATGGAGTGCAGCTGTTTCGCGCTTCAACTGGCGCCGCAGAGGAGAGGGTCCATTCTCCCCCCCGGCCGTGTTCAATGCGACATAGCCAGTCGATGACATCGCCTGCTCCTTATCTCCTTCCATCCGGTCCGGGCAAGAGCTGTTCCTTACGTTCCTCACAGAAGAAACGCGCTCTGGCCCTGGATCCGTATCTGGGGTCGTCTTGATATCGGAGCACTGGAGAGGCGAGGCACAGCAGACCTGGACCGTCGCGCCGATGCCGGGTGCACCGCTTCTGGCCGCCGCCACGCCCTTCCGGGGCACAGGCGTTGCAGGTCGTAGTTCGGGAAAGAGATCGGCGCGTCGGGCCCCGAAGGAGACAATGCAGGAGGATGAACCGATGGGAGCAGCGACGGCCGATGGTGAATTCCGGCTGCTCGATACGCTGAGCTCCCTCGTTGTCGACTCCGAGACGAGAGTCGTCTATTGCAACGCGGAGTTCTCCAAGGTGACGGCTGAGCCCCCGCGACGTCATTCCACGCGAAAGGGATCCGCGGCGGCCTGGCCAGCGTGCTAACGTCGCGCGCGTTGGTCGAGCCCAATAGCCCGCACGACGCGTTCGTGAAGTACACGTTCTCGAATCTCGAGAACGCGGCGGTGGCGCTTCGCTCGGTGCTGCCGGAGGGGCTGAGCCGGAGGATCGATTGGCAGTCGCTCAGGCTCGAATCGGGCAGCCATGTCGACCACTTGCTGTCGGACACGCACACCGACCTGCTGTTTTCGACCAGCATCGCTGGCCGGAGGGCATTGCTGTACGTGTTGTTCGAGCACCAGAGCACGCCCGACGCCCTGATGCCGCTCAGGCTCTTGAAGTACATCGTGCGCGTGCTCGACTGGCACGTCGAGAACGCCAAGACACTCGGTCACCCTAAGCTGCCCCTTCCGCTCGTCGTGCCGGTCGTCTTGCACCACAGCGAAGACGGCTGGACGTCGCCCACGGAGCTCGCGGCGCTGTTCGATCCGGTCCTGGCCAATGACGCCGAGCTCTCGACGCTGGTGCCCAAGGCTGAGCTTCGTGCTCGACGACATCAGTCACCTCTCGGACGACGAGCTGAGCAAGCGAGCACTCGGAGCGGCCGTGACCCTGGGACTGTGGGCGCTACGTGACTCGCGCCAGCCGGAGCGGCTGCTGGCCAGCCTGCCGCGTTTCGCAGGCCTCATCGCGGACCTTCTCCGGGCCCCGAGCGGCCGGGATGCAGTCCTGGCCCTTTTCCGCTACCTTTACGTCGTCGCCGAGGTACCGCCGGACACGTTCTATGACCAGGTCCAGATCCACGCCCCTGAAGCGAAGGAGACTCTCATGACTATCGCTGAACAACTGCAGGCCAAGGGCCGCGATGAGGGCCGTGCCGAAGCGAAAGCAGCGGCCATTCTCGCCGTCCTGGAAGCGCGGCAGAAAGCCGTAACGGCGGAGCAGCGCGCTCGGGTTGAGGGGTGCACGGACCTGGCGATACTCGACCGCTGGCTACGTGGAGCGGCCACGCTGAACGATGCCCGGGAGCTGTTCGAACAGCCCGAGTGACGCTTGCTCCAGCAAGCGATCAGCGGGCCCTGCGGCCGGCATATATTTGTCGCTTTTCTCCATGGAGAGCGAGTTGCCTCCTCTATAGAGAGATGGAGAAACGGGTTGGTGCAGCGGATCGTCTGCTCAACCCCGAAGCCTCGAGACGAAAGTCTCGGGGCTTCAACGCTTTGTGCGACTGCGCGTTCGTGCCGTCGTTCGCTCCAGCGGGAAGCACACAGGGCACCGTGCCTGCCTTGGCGAGTTTGGGCAACGCAGCTTCCGGCGTCTCTAGCCGTTCGGCGATCAGCACGTACCGCATGCTCAAAGAGGCCGGCTTTCTACCAGCGGAAACAGATCACGTTAGCAATCGAACGATCGTCGTGGCCACTGGTACGAACTGGATCGGCGTGTACGACCAGCTATGCATGTGCTGTTCGTGAAGGATGAGGATGTGATCGAGGCACTCGCGTCGCAGGCTGCCGAGGAAGCGCTCACAGATGGAGTTGATCAGCGGGGCACCACCGCGGTGCGAATGACTCGCGTGCCAGCGCCTTTGGCAACTCGGTCGAACTCGGTACCGAACTTGTTGTCACGATCGCGGATGATGAACTGCGGTCCATCGCCGAAGGCGCAGCTCTTCCGGGAGGGTTCCACCTAGCTGCTCGTAGGCCTCCACTAGATCGGCGAGGCCGATCAGCGCCGTAGGCGTGGGCCAGTCGGGCTCGAAGTCCCATATGGCTTGCTCGAGCAGCGGAAGGGCCCGAGCGTCGCCGTGGGCGCCGAAGCAGCTGGCTCCCAGCGACGGATCCTTCGCGAAGAGCGATCGCAGCGCACACTCGCTCGAGGAAGTTCGATCCGGTCCTGGCCAATGACCCCGAGTTCTCGACGCTGGTGCCCCGGCTGAGCTTCGTGCTCGACGACATCAGTCGCCTCTCGGACGACGAGCTCAGCAAGCGAGCAGGAGCTGGCGGCGGCACGGCTCGCAACAAGTGCACGTGCGCGGTCGGCCGAGCCTGGGCTCATCGGCCCATGCTGCTTTGTAGCGATTGCGCCTCAGCGCCCAGCCGTCTTCGATGCGGCGTTCGCGTTCGGAGGATCGCCCGTGGCCTGCCTGATCGAAAGCAGGGGAATGGACATGCGGTTGCGCAACGTGGCCGCGAGGCCACGCGTCAGTCGTGCCGCACCACGCGGTGGACCGGTCAGACCGAGCACGAGCAGGTCGAACTCGCCGCGGTCGTTGTAGTCGGTGATGCCGTTGACGACACCGCCCGAGATGACGACGTCGCCCGTCGCGCGAACACCTGCGCTGACCAAGTCTGCCGCAAGCGCGGCGCTGCGCGCGCTGACGTGAGACGCAACAGTGGACGAACGTGTGACCTTGCCGGAACGCTCGACCAAACGCTCGGGCTGCTGCTCGCGCGAGACCACGTTCAGGATATGCACTTCGGCCGCGAAGCGCTGCGCAAAAAGTCGTGCCCACGCGATGGCGCTATCGGTGACCGGACCGAAGTCGACCGGAACCAGGATGCGCTCGATCTTGTCGACCTGATCGCGGTCGTGCACCGTTAACGTCGCGCACTGTGCCAGCGCCGACACCTGCCGGGCGATGTCGTTACGGAACTGCCAGCCGAGATCGGAGCGCTGGCGCGCCCCGAGCACGATCAAATCGTTGTCGGAAACGGCGCTGAGCTCGAGGATGCTGGCGACCGGGCTGCCCGAGGTGAGCCGCGTCGTCGTTGACTCGGCGTCGCCACGCCCCGCGACCAATTGGTCGAGTCGCTGTCCGACGTTGTGCGAAGCCATCAGCTCCGCGACGCGGTTTGCCCTGCTCTGAAAGGGTC
>DATLIL010001227.1:0-13146 GCA_035539475.1 Polyangiaceae bacterium | reverse complement strand
CGACCGGAGGCGGCGGCGCCGCGACCGCCGGCGGCTCTGCGGGCACGACCGGAGGCGGCGGCGCCGGCGGGGCGAAGCCCGAGCCCACCTGCTCCGACGACATCACCATGCTGCGCATGGGACCACCTGCCGGCAAAGAGGAGCTCTACGCCGCGACTCCCATCGACGAAAAATTCCCCTTCACCCAGCACTGGGTCGGACGCTTCAGCGACAATCCTTCTGCCGTCGGCATCACGGGCATGGCCGACTTCGACAACGACGGCGACCTCGACTTCGCCTCCGGGCAGCGCGGCGGCCCGATGCAGTGGTGGGAGTATTGCGCGCCCGATCACTGGGTGCAGCACGACGTCGGGGACGGCCACAACTCGCCCGGCGGCGGCAACGCCGTGGACGTCGACAGCGACGGCTGGGTCGACCTCATCGCCGGGGACTCCTGGTACAAGAACCCCGCCACCCCGCGTAGCAGCAGCTGGACACGCTACGGCCTCGGCGTGGCGGGCGCCGAGGACATCGCCGTGGGTGACGTGAGCGGCGACGGCAAGCCGGACGTGGTCTGGGTCTGGATGGAAATCGACGCGCAGTGGCGCCAGCCGGGCGCCGATCCGACCATGGATTGGCCGCTGGGTGCCACCTTCGAGCATCGCCAGCAGCAGGGCGGCTTCATCGGCGACGTCGACGGCGACACCGACAACGACGTGCTCGTCGGCAATCAGTACTGGTACCGAAACTTGAACGGCATGGGCACCGAGTGGGAAACGGTGAACTTCCCGAACGCCTTCGACGACTCGCCGCTGACGACCATGGGCGATCTCGACGGCGACGACGACATGGACTTCGCCATGTGCACCCATTTCGGTAACCGTGTGGCCTGGTTCGAGAACATGGACGGCGACGGCACGTCCTTCGAGATGCACCAGCTCGCCGCGGACAAGAGCGTGCTGCACGCGATCTTCGCGCTCGACTTCGACAACGACGGCGACCTCGACATCTACAGCGGCCAGAGCACCGGCCCAGCCTTCATCTGGGAGAACAGCGACGGCATGGGCAGCTTCGTGGAGCACGAAGTGGCGAACAACGCCCGCGGGCACGACGCGCGCGTCGGTGACGTCGACTGCGACGGCGATCTGGACATCGTCGGCAAGCCGTGGGGCGAAGGCGAGGCCGAGATCCGCGACCACGTGTACCTGAAGAACAACCTCGTCGAGAACGGCGGGCCCGCCCTGTTCCAGCGCAGCAGCCGCGAGGTGTGGCACCCGGTTCAGCAGCGCATGTACTGCCCCTGAGCGCGCTCAGGGCTTCTTGAAGAAGCGGCCGAACACGCCGCCCGCCTTCTCTCCGCCCGGTGGCGGATCGCTCTTGGGCGAGCCCCGGCGCATCTCGAACAGGCGGATCTCGCGCTGCGCGTCGACGTGCTTGGGATCACGCTCGAAGATGAAGCGGAAGTCGGCGAGGGCGCGGCCGTCGCGGCCGAGACGCTTGAAGAGCTGGCCACGAAACCAGCGTATGCGCAGGTTGTTCTCTTCCATGCGCACCGCCTTGTCGAGATCGACGAGCAGCGGCTCGAGCTTTGCGCCGGGCTTGAGCGACTCGAGCCAGGCCACGAGCCCGATGTAGTCGGCCTGCTCGGGGTCGTCCTCGGCCGCCCGGCGCGCCTCGATCTCGGCGGCTTCGAGCGCGTTGCGTTTCATGAGCACCAGCGCCTTCTGGTAGGCGGTGTGTGCGCGCAGCACGCGCTGAACCTGCTCCTGCTCGGCGGCGGAGTCGCCCCCCTCGGCGCTCTTGGCGTCGTATTCCTTGCGACGATCGGCGTCGATCAAGGTCTGGTGGGCCTCGCTCATGCGCGCAAAGACGCTCGTCGCGAGCTCGCGCACGTCAGCGAGCTCGCTGGGCAGGCGGTCCGGATGCCAGGCCTTTGCGAGCTGAAAGAACGCGCTCTGAATCACGGCCACCGGCGCGTCGGGCGCGACGCCGAGGACCTCGTAGTAGCTCGCGCCGCTCTCGGCGGCCCGGCGCTGGATCTCGGCGCGCAGCGCTTCGTGCTCGGGCGTGGGCGCGGGTGCGGCGGGCGGAGTCACTCGGGGGCCGGTGATGCGGGTTCGCGGCGTCGGCGCTCGCGGTGGCAGCGACGCCGGGGGTCTGGTCGAAGGGCGTTGCTCGACGCCAATCGGCGGCGCCGAGCCGGGCAGCTCGAGGTGCCGCAGCAAGAGCAGGCTGTAGATCAGCCGGCGCAGCGTATCGATGTCACAGAGCTCGCGCGCGAAGAGCTCCGCCAGCGGCTGCGGCTTGGCGCGCAGCACGTCGATCGCAGCCTGGGCGTGGGGCTCGAGACCGAGCCGGTTGAGCGGCGCGTCCATGTGGAGACGCAGCGGGCCGTCGCCGATCCGGCCGATGAAATTGGCCATGCTCAGCGGATCAGCGTGAGCGCGAGCGACGCGCCAGACGAGCGCCAGCGGGGACACCGGAGTGCCCTGCGGTCCCGCCCAGCGCTCGAGGAAGTTCGTCCCCTCGTAGTAGCCGAACGCCGTCTCGGGCGGCAGCGCGGCTAGCGACACGATGCTGCGACAGACTTGTTCCGCGAGCGCCGCCGTCAGACGCTCCTCGTCGACGGCGCCCTGCTCCAGGAGCACCTGTCCCAGCAGGCGCCGCTCCGCCTTGGCCTGCTCGAGCGCGGCCCCGATTGCCGCCTCCTGGCAGGCGCCGAACTCGACCAGGATCTCGCCGAGGCGTCGCACGGCCTCGGCCGGCCGCGCCTTGCTGGGGACGCCGTCGGCGAAAAGGATGGCGTGCTTGCGCCGGGTGGGGTCCTCCAGCACCAGCGTGCCGCTCAGGCGCCGGTCCAGCGCGTACACCAAGAGGTGCAGCAGCGGCGTCTGCTGCAGGGAGCCTTGCGCGCTGGGGACCGCCGTCATCGGACCGCTGGGTCAGCCTAGCATCCGCGGCGATGGCGCGCGCGCCCGGATTTGGCTAGCCTTTTTCCACACATGGCGCGCGGCACCATCCTGGTCGTCGATGATGAGCCGTCCATCCTGAGCACGCTGAAAAAAGCGCTCAGTCTGGAGGGTTATTCCGTGGACGTAGCTGGCGGCATTGCCGTGGCCAAGGAGCGGCTGGGCAAACGCTCCTACGACGTGGTGCTGCTCGACGTGGCGCTGCCCGACGGCGACGGCCTCGACCTGCTCGCCAAGATGAAGCAGGGCGACAGCGACGTTCAGGTGCTGATGATGAGCGGCCACGCGACCATCGACGCCGCGGTGCGAGCGACCAAGCTCGGCGCGCTGGACTTCCTCGAGAAGCCGCTGTCGACCGACCGGCTGCTCATCATGCTCGACAACACCTTCCGTCTGCTGCGCGCCGAGGCCGAGGCCGAGGAGCTGCGGGCGGAGGCCGGCTACCTGGACGAGCTGGTCGGCCAGAGCCGGGCCATGGGCGAGCTGCGCGAACAGGTGCTGCGCGCTGCCCGTTCGCACGCCAGCGTGCTCGTCACCGGCGAACGCGGCACGGGTAAAGAGCTCGTGGCGCGCGCCATCCACCGCGCCTCACCGCGGGCGCAGGGGCCCCTGGAACGGCTCAACTGCGCTGCCGTGCCGGCAGAGCTGATCGAAAGCGAGCTCTTCGGGCACGAGGCCGGCGCCTTCACCGGCGCCACCAAGCAGCGCCGCGGCAAGTTCGAACGCGCGCAGGGCGGCACGCTCTTCCTCGACGAAGTGGGCGACATGCCGCTGCCGATGCAGGCCAAGCTGCTGCGTGTCCTGCAGGAGCGCGAGATCGAGCGCGTCGGCGGCAGCGACACGATCAAGATCGACGTGCGCGTGGTGGCCGCAACCAACAAGGACCTGCGCAGCGCCTGCGAGCGCAACGAATTTCGCGCCGACCTTTACGATCGGCTCAACGTGCTGCCGCTCGAGTTGCCTCCGCTGCGGGCTCGGCGCGACGACATCGCGCTCCTGTCTCAGCATTTTCTGGAGGCGGCGCGCCGCGCCAACAACCGGCCCGGAATGACGCTGGCTGACGACGCGGTGGCCGCGCTGGCGCGACACTCCTTCCCGGGCAACGTGCGAGAGCTGCGTAACCTGATGGAACGTCTGGTCATCCTCAACCCTGACGACACCGTCACCAAGAGCGACGTGGAGCGCGCCATCGGCCTGGGCTCGGCGGTCACCGCAGCCGGGCTTTATCGTCCGGGCGTGCCCTTCCGCGTGCTCTCCGAGGAGGCCGAGCGCACAATCCTGGAGGAGGCGCTGGCACACCACGCGGGACAGATGACCGCGACCGCTCGCGCACTCGGTCTCGAGCGCAGCCACCTGTACAAGAAGTCCAAAGCGCTCGGTCTGCGCGAGGGCAAGGACGACGCCAAGGACGAGGAGCCGTAGTCAGCGCTCGAGCGTGCGCCGGCCAAGGCTGCGCTCGACTCGTTCCATCGCTCCGCGCACGCCGAACAGCGTGGACGAGTCCGGCGGCAGCACTGGCCCGAGCGCGACGCTCGCCAGGATCGCGCACAGGTTGAGCAGAGCGGCATCCTCGTCCCAGGGGCGGGCCGCGTCCACGCGCCGGATCTCCCACACGTTCGGGCAACGTCGCGCAAGGCCCGCCATGCCCGCGGCCCTACCCGCTAGCTCGGCCTGATCGGCGGCGGAGTGGTCCTCGGGCCGCGCCGCGCGCGCCGTTATCTCGAAGTCACCGGAGTAGGCCGAGCGCGCGCCCTCGAGGCGAACGTGGGCCGTCTTCATCGGCGGCGGCGGTGCGTGCAGCACCTCCAGGCTCGCCGAAAAGTGTGTCCGCGCCGCGGCGAGCAAGCGCGGCAAGTCGAGCTCGGGCTGCCCTTGCGCGAAAATGCGGATCACGGGCGGAACGTCTACCATGGTGTATGCTGAGCGGCCCATGCGTCCGGAGCACGGAGGCCGAGTGGAGCTGAGGCTCGTCAGCGACGAGCAGGCGCAGGCACGCTACGAGGTGGCGCTCTTCGACGCCGGCACCGAGTGGCGTGCCGAGGCGCAGATCGGCGACGAGCGGGCGCTCGATGTCGGCGCCTGGTCGGGTCCCAGTGCGCCACCCGCCTGGCTCGAAGCGCTGGCCAAGACGCTGCTCCGCGGGACGGTGCGCCAGCATCAAGCAGAGGGCAGCTGGCCCCGCCGGCTCACGCGCTGGCGACCGGGGCCGGGATCGCAGGAGTAGGCTTGAAGCCCTCCGGCATCGTCACGCTGCTCAGCGATTTCGGACTGAAGGATCCCTTCGTCGGCGTGATGAAGGGCGTCGTTCTGCAGTGGTTTCCGGAGGCCCGGCTGGTCGACTTGACCCACGACATCCCGGCACACGACGTGCTCGCCGCAGCTTTCTGGCTGGCGGCCGCCGAGCCCTGGTTCGCCCCAGGCACGGTCCATCTCGCGGTCGTCGATCCCGGCGTCGGGAGCTCGCGGGCGGCTCTCGCCATGCGTGCCCATGGCCATCTCTTCGTCGGGCCGGACAACGGGTTGTTCGAGCTCGTTTGCCGCAAAGGCCCCCCCGACGAGGTGCGCAGCATCGACGCCGAACGCCTCGGCCTGGGCCTCTCCAGCCGCACCTTTCACGGGCGCGATCTGTTCGCTCCCGTGGCCGCGCTGCTCGCCTCGGGCAAGCTCCCGCTCGAGGAGGTGGGTCCCCTCACGACGCCGCAGGGCAACCTGGCCTGGCCAGCGGTCAGCCAGAACGGCGTGCGCTCGCAAGGTGAGGTCGTGGTGATCGATCGCTTCGGCAATCTGATTTCGAACATAGAGCCCGCTGCCGCGCTGGCTGCCGGATCGCGAGCACGCGTCGGAGCGGCCGCGATCACCTGCGCCGGCACGTACAGTGACGTCGAACCCGGGGAGCTCGTCGCCTACGTCGGCTCCTTCGGTCAGCTGGAAATAGCTCTGCGCGACGGCAGCGCCGCCCAGCACCTCGGCGCGGAGCGGGGAACTCCGATCATTCTCGAGGGTCCATGATCACGATGCGACGAAGACTGGCCGCGGCCGCCCTGCTTTGCTCCGTCTGGGCCTGCAGCGGCGCATCGACACCGAAGGCGCTCCCGGCCGGCCAGGCCGCGGGCAAGGCGGAGAAGCCCAGCAAGGAGACGCTGCTTTCGCAGGGCCAGAAGGCGCTCGATCAGAGCCAGTACGCCCAGGCCGAAAAGCTCCTGCGTGAAGCCATCGCCCAGGGCACGCGCGGTGAAGCCGAGCTGGCTCTCAGCGAAGTGTTGCTGCGCACCGGCCGCTACGCGGAGGCCGCCACCACCGCCAGCGCGACGACGGCGGAGCCTGCCCGGCGCGCGGTCGTCGCCGCCAAGGCGCTGCGGCGACAGGGCAAGCTCGGCGAGGCGGAGCAGGCGTTGCGTGCGGTCGAGAGCGTGCCCGCCGCGCGCGAGGCACGCCTGCTGCTCGGTGAGATCCTGATCGAGACCGGACGTCGCGACGACGCGCGCGCGCCTCTTCTCAGCCTGATCGAGGACTACAACGAGGATAGGATCAAGGACGACGACGCCGCGGCCATGACGCTGATCGGGCGCGCGGCGTACCTCTTGCGCAGCCCCCGCGACGCCAACGACGCGTTCAACACGGCAGAGCGGGCCGGTGCCAGGAGCCGCGATCTCCTGCTCTGGCGCAGCGAGCTCTTCCTGGACAAGTACGATCCCGGCCACGCCGAGGAGGTGCTCGCTGAGCTCCTGGAGCGGGCTCCGAACGACCCCGAAGCGCTGGTCGGCATGGCACACGTCCGCCTCGACCAGGCCCTCGATTTCGACGAAGCCGAGCGCCTGGCGCGCCGGGCGCTGGCGCAGAATCCCAACCTGCCGGAGGTCTACTTCGTGCTCGCCGGCATCGCGCTGCGCGACATGGAGCTCGAGCTCGCCGAAAAACACGTGCAGGCGGGGCTGGCCATCAACCCGCGCGACTTGCAGGTGCTGAGCATGGCCGCGACGGTGAGCTTTCTCGCCGAAGACAGCGCCGGCTTCGCCAAACGTAAGCAGGACGTCTTCGCCAAGAACGCCCAGTATTCGCGCTTCTTCGCCATCGTCGGCGAGTACGCGGACTGGGAGCATCGCTACGACGAGATCGTCGCCATGATGGAGGAGGCGGTGAAGCTCGATGCCGAGGACGCCGTCGCCGGAGCCAGCCTGGGCATCAACCTGATCCGAGCCAATCGCGAGCAGGACGGTGCGCGGGCCCTCAGTCGGGCCTTCGCGCTCGACCCCTACAACGTGCGCGTTTTCAACACGCTCAACCTCTACGAGAAGGTGATCCCGAAGAGCTACGTCAGCGTCCCGGGCGCACGCTTCAACATCAGGTACCACTCGGCGGACAAGGCCGTGCTCGAGCGTTACGTGCCGCGCTGGCTGGAGCAGGCCTGGACCGAGCTCAGCAAACACTACGGCTTCACGCCGGAGGTGCCGGTCGGCGTCGAGCTCTACGCCGAGCGCGAGAACTTCGCGATCCGCACCACCGGCCTGCCCGAGACGGCGATCCAGGGCGTCTGTTTCGGCAAGACGCTGGCCTCGATGAGCCCGCAAAACGAGCGCTTCAACCTGGGTATGACGCTGTGGCACGAGCTGGCTCACGTCTTTCACATCCAGATGTCGAAGGCCCGCGTGCCGCGCTGGTTCACCGAGGGCCTCGCAGAGTACGAGACGCTGGTGGTCAGGACGGAGTGGGCGCGCGAGCACGATCCCGATCTGTTCGAGTTGAAGCGCGCCGGTAGGTTGCCAACGCTGGGCAAGATGAGTCGCGCCTTCACGCGCGCCGAGCAGATCTCCGACGTCGCGACCGCCTACTACGCCGCCAGTCAGATCGTCGTCGATCTGGCGCGCCGCCACGGCATGGAAAAGCTGGCCGCCATGCTGCGCGCCTGGGGTCAGGGCAAGCCCACTCCGGCCGTGTTCAGCGAGAGCCTGGGCGAGAGCACCGAGCAGGCGGACGGGCTCTTTGCCAAGGACCTCGAGCAGCGCTTCGCCCGCTACAAGAAGCAGTTCGTCCCCGTCACGCGCGCTCCCGCGCTGGCCGCCGCCAAGGAAGCCGTGAGCCGTGACCCCAAGAGCGCCATGGCCCAGCTCAAGCTCGCGCTGGCGCTGCTGCGGGAAGGGGATCCGGAACGGGCTCTCGGCGCGCTGAAAAAGGCCCGGACGCTCGATCCGAAGCTACCCGACGCTCGTTATCTCGAGGCCAAGCTCGAGCTCTTGCAGGAGCGGCCCAAGCCGGCGATCAAGCTCCTGCGCTCGCTCTCGGCGGACGGTGGCGAAGGCTACGCCGTACAGCTGCTTCTGGCCGAGTCCGCGCGCGCCGCCGAGGACCGCGTCCTCTTACGCGAAGCGCTCGAGGCGGCGCACCAGTACGATCCGACTCAGGTCGAGCCGCTGTACGGTCTGCTGGCGCTGAACGAAGACCAGGGCACGAGCGATCGCGAGCTAGAGCTCTTGCGTCAACTCGCTGCGCTCTCCGAGCACGACGCCGAGGTTCATCAACGGCTGCTGGCGAGGCTGGTCGAGCGCGCGCTCTGGCCCGAAGCGGTGAAGGCGGGTGAGCGCGCCCTCTACGCGGACGTGATGGGCCTCGAGACCCACCTGTTTTACGCCCAGGCGCTGGCCGCCACGGGTGATCGCGCTCAAGCCCTGTTCGAGGCCGAGTCGGCGACGCTCTGCGCCGGCGAAAACAAGGCGCGCGCCGAGGCCCACGCCTACTACGCAGAGCTGCTCAAGGCCGCGGGCAAGGGCAAGGTGGCGCGCGAGCAGGCCAAGAAGGCGAAAGAGCTCGACCCCGAGAATGCCCGTCTCAAAGAGCTGAAGCTCTGAGACGACTCAGGTGAGCGAGACTGGGCCCCCGTCCTCCAGGGTCCCGAGCGACGACAACTCGAGCGCGACGCTATCGAGCTGTCGCGCGAGCTCCTGAATGTTCGGCGCATCCGCGCCGCGCGCGAGGGCCTGCCGCATGGCTTGTTCGATCTGCTCGAGCTTGAGCTGAATCGTTTGCTGCTTGCCGGCGAGCTCGTGGCGCTGCGCGAGCTTCTTTTTGACCGCGTTCTGCGCCAGGCGCAGCGAAACGCGCTGCATGGGATCCTGCTCGACTTCGCACTCCACGTGCAGTCGGTCGAGCTCCGCCTCGAGATCGGCCGGCGCCGTCGCTGTCAGAGCACGTTGCGCCCTCTGATTGAGCTCGCACAGTCGAGCAAACCCGGCACCCGCGCCGTCGAGCCGATCGAGGGCTAGAGCCAGCGGCAGAGCCTGCGGCGTACGGAACCGGGCCTGGACGTCGGACAGCGCGCGCTCGAAGCTGACCAAGCGCGCGGTGTGAGCAGCGTCGAGATCCGTACTGACTGGCGGAGCAGCCGCCGGCGTCACGGGCACGGACGGCGTGTATCTCGAGTCGGAATAACGGCGAAATGCCGCCAGATTGGGGGCAACGAGCAAGTAGACCGCTTCGAGGACGAGACCGCAGCCGAGCGGCAGCGGCGACGCCGAGGCGAGCGAAAACGAGGCGGCGCCGCCCAGCAGAATCAGGTTGTACTGCACGAAGAAGGCGTCACTGATGTAGCTGGGGCGAGCTTCGGCGTAGGTAGGTGTCATGTGCTGATGCCTCCGACTTACTTGGGGCGGCGGATGAACAGGATGTCGGTACGCCGGTTTTGCGCGCGGCCTTCGGGCGTGGTGTTCGGCGCCACGGGCAAGCCCGCGCCGTTGCCGCGCGCTACCAGGCGCTTGGGTGAAACGCCTTTCGCGACCAGGTAGTCGACGATGGCCTGCGCGCGCAGCTCGCTCAAGACCTGGTTGTCACGGCGATCGCCGACGCTGTCGGTGTTGCCCTCGATGCGCACGACCATGCCTTTGGCGATTTCGAGCTGCGGCAACACTTGCTGATTGATGATGGCGATGGCCTCGGGGGCGAGGGTGTTCTCGCCGCTGCCGAAGTTGATCGAGACCGGCTTGGTGAAGACCGCGGCGCCCACGCGCGCGAGCTCGGGCTCGTAGCTCTCCGTCTTGAGCGCAGCCGGCTTACCCTCCGCCTCCCAGATCTTCCTCACCGCGCGGTCGTCGCGCAGCACGAGCGGCGCGAAGCGATCCTTGATCTCGGCCTGGGGGTAGTTGATCCAGATGCTGTCGGCCTGGTTGTAGACGCGGTCGAACGCCGGCGCGTTGCCGTCGAGCCCGAAGAAGCGGACGTTGTCCGCGAGATCCGTCCACTTCGCCCAGCTCAGTGCGGCCAGTGTCTTTTCGTAGCCGAGCTCGTCCTTGAAGCGCGACGCCGCAGTCGAGATCAGGCGCGCGGCCGCGGGCTTGTCGGCCTCGGCCTTGGCCACGGCGCTGAACCAGACGCGCGCGAGCTTCTCCGCGACGTCGGGGTGCTCGTTGAACAGTTGCTTCTTTCCCACCAGCACGTCGGCCACGAGCTCGGTCGCGTCGGCGGTCGAGAACAGGCGGTGGGAGCCCGGTCGGTTGGCGAGCGCGAGGGTGACGTCGGGTTCCCACAAGCAGGCCACGTCGACCTTGCCCTGCTCGAACAGGATGCGGCCGAACGTGAAGTCGTCTGGCGAAAACTGCGTCGTGCGACGGACCTCGGCGACCTCGGCCGGCGTCAGGCGCGAGTTCGTGATCATGAACTCGAACACGGTGTGATCCGGCGAAAACAGCAACATCGCCGATTTACGACCTCGCACGTCCTCGACCTTGCGTACCTCCCTCGACGCCACACAGGCGTCGCCGCCGCGCGACCAGTCGATCTGCAGGAACGCCGCCACCTCGATGCCGAGCGCCTTGTAGCCGCCCAGGCTGATCGGTAACTCGTCGACCGTCTGCCAGACGAGATCTACCTCGCCGTTCTGCAAGGCCTTGTTCTTGCTGGGCGCGTCCTCGATGAACACGATCTCGAGATCGAGCCCGGCTGCGTGCGCGGGAGATCCGGGCTGCGTCGTCAGACCGCCTGCCGCCACGACCAGCGGCATGTGTCCGGGCCACTGCGACAGCGCAACGCGCAGCGGCCGTCCTGGCAGAGGCAGTCGAGCCGCCCCGCTCGCCTTCGTGGCTGACCCCGGCGCAGCGGCCACCGGCGCGGCCTTCGCCGCCTGGGGCTGAGCAGTCGGCGGCGCGTGACCGCCGTACGTGCGCCATGCGGTGACCGACGAGCCCGCTACGATGGCTGCGATCAAGAACTTGGACAGTGTCGTCAGCTTTTCCATCGTTCCTCACTCGGCGGCTGACGGGGCCGCCCCGCTGAGCTCTCGCGCGTAACCTTCGATGCCCATCTCGGGCACGTCCAGACCGGCGACCTCGTCTCCCTCGCTGACGCGGTTGCCGACCAACTTGTCCAGCACCGTCAGCGTGAGCAGGGTCATGAGGCCGACGTAGAACACGTTCGCGCCGATCGCGATGCAGCCGGCCACCAGCTGACCGGGGTCGCCATGGAGAGCACCGCGCACGCCGCCAGCGACGCCGTTCAGGCCGTCACCGTAGGTGCCGTTGGCAAAAAGGCCGAGCGCGACGACGCCCCAGGCGCCGTTCGCGCCGTGCACGGAGATTGCGCCCACCGGGTCGTCGATCTTGAGCTTGCTTTCGACGAACAACGTCGAGACCACGACCAGCACGCCGGCGACGACCCCGATCAGAATGGCAGCGCTGGGATCGACGAAGGCGCAGGGCGCGGTGATCGCCACCATACCGGCGAGCATGCCGTTGCACATCATCGTCAGGTCGGGCTTGCCCCACTTGAGCCAGACGAAAGCGCAGGTGCTGGCAGCGCCGGCCGCAGACGAGAGCATGGTGTTGACCGCCACGACGGCGATGCGGGTGTCGGTGCCCGCCAGCGTCGAGCCGGCGTTGAAACCAAACCAGCCGAACGCGAGGATGAAAGTGCCGAGCACCGCCATCGGCAAGTTGTGACCGGGGATGGCGATCGGCCTGCCGCTCGGGGTGAACTTGCCCACGCGCGGCCCGAGCAGCTTCGCGCCGACGAGCGCGGCCACTCCCCCAGTCAGGTGCACCACCGAGCTGCCCGCAAAATCGACGTGACCATGCCCGAGGCCGTAGTACTTGCCGAGCGTCGACAGCCAGCCGCCGCCCCAGACCCAGTTGGCGTAGATCGGGTAAATCAGCGCGGCGATGACGAAGCTGAAGAGCACGAACGAGAGGAACTTCCAGCGCTCCGCCATCGCACCCGTGGGAATGGTGGCCGTGGTGTCCATGAACACCATTTGGAAGAGAAACATCGCGGCCACGGCGGGCGTGAAGGTGGTGCCGTGGAGAAAGAACCCCGTCGTGCCGAACAGGCCCCAGGTGTTACCACCCACGTCGATGCTGAACTCCTGTGACAGCGTCGCGTCGCCTCCGAACGTGCTCATCGCTCCGATGCCGCCCATCTGCAGTCCGAAGCCTAGTGTCCAGTAGCCGATGATCCCGATCGAGTAGACGAGAAAGTTCATGCCCATCGTGTGAGCGGCGCTCTTGGCGCGTGTCATTCCCGTCTCCACCAGCGCGAAGCCCGCCTGCATGAACATGACGAGAAACCCCGCAAACAGCGTCCACACCAGGTTCAGGGCCGTTTGCGTGTCAGCGAGCTTCTGGCTGAGATCGCCCAGTGAAGGATCGGCCATGGCTCACGATCCGCCAAGCAATGTTTCGAGATGGATTCACGACTCGCTCTCGAAACATTTCGCGCGTGGAACCGATTCATGATCGTTCTGCGTCAACTTAGCGAAGGTGGAGCATTCGCCTCATTTCCATTGCTCATCGCGGTGGTGGCGCTCAAGATCGCTTGGCCGCCCGAGTGGTGGCGTGAAAGGCAGTCGAGTTCGCATGGCAGCCACTGCGGATCGAGGGGATGGGAAACAAGGAACCGAATCAGGCTTCAGAGCGCAGCTCTCCGGAGCAGCGCTCGCCGATCTGGTGCAGCTCGAGTGCTGCGCGCGCACGACTCGCGTGGTGCGTGTGACCTCGAGCCGGGGCATCGGGTACCTCTACTTCCACGGCGGCGAGGTCGTACACGCCGTCACGGACGAGGCTACGGGAGAGGCCGCGGCGCTCGAGATCCTGGGCTGGAACGAAGGCACGTTCGAGCCTTGTCAGCTGCGCGTCCCCGAAGAGCACACGATCTTCACGAACTATCAGGGCCTCTTGCTGCGGGCCGCGCAACTGCACGACGAGACCGCGAACCGCGTGGT
>DATLIL010001226.1:0-10422 GCA_035539475.1 Polyangiaceae bacterium | reverse complement strand
GGTTCGGGCTCGGGCGCAGGCGCTTCGGGGTTGGCAGTCGGCGGCGCCGTCTCGGTTTCGAGCGGCTGAGACTCCGCCAGGCCGCCACAAGCGGCGGCGAGCGCGGCCATGACGATCGCGGGCCAGCGGTTTCGCATCCGTGCCTCCAGCTACCGTCTTAACTCGCGATCGATGTCTCGAGAATCAATTCTTTCTTTGCACGATCGTATCGTAGGGCAATGCAATTACGGAGGCGTGAACGTGGCGCCCGCGGCTACCTGGGTCATCGTGATGCGCATCCTGGTCGGAAAGAACTTCTCCGCGTCGGCGCGCTTGTGCGCGTGTCCGCCGGCGTCGTCCTTGTCCTTCATCACGAGGTGCATCTCCTTGATGCCCTGGGTCCAGTCAATCGACTGGTTCTCCCACCACGACGTCATCTTGACGTCCGACTCGTAGACGCCCTTCTCGGTGTACCGACCGGTGCCGGTGCAGCCGTAGCCGTTGCCGGTGCCGTGGTTCGGGATGTAGCAGAGCACCCACTGAGTGATCTCGCCGCCGGCGGGTTTGTCCTTCACCTCGGCGCGGATGTGGACCGTGCCGTTCCTGTAGTCGACCGGCGAGGTCCAGTCCTTGGGCTGCTCGGGATTGAGCTTCTTCAAGAAATGGTGCGATTCATGGGCGTCGGCGTCGGCCTTGGTGAACTCGAACTCGGCGTCGAACAGCACGAACTGCTCGGGCTTGCGCGAGCACGCGGCGAGCAGAGCGAACAGAGCGAACAGAGCCATCGAGTGGTGTGCACGCATGTTGTAAGGAAACGCCTTCCATCGCGGCCGGCGATGGTCAAAACGGCTCGATCGAGGTCTCGTTTCTGGACACTGCCTGGCGCCGCCGGAACTTGGGTACACTTTCTCCGGAGTCCGCTCATGCCCTCGAGAAGCTTGGTCCTGCTGTGCGTCTCGTTCGCGCTCGCCTGTTCTACGCCGAAGGAAGACAACACGCCGACGGCCGGTAGCGGCGGTGGCGGTGCTGGCCAGGGTGGTAGCACGGGCGGCGGCGGCAGCGCCGCCCAGGGGGGCGGCGGAGCGGCGGGTTCAGCGGGCGCGAGCGGAGGTGGCAGCGGCGGTGCCGGCGGCAGCGTGGTCATCACCGAGTGGAACCAGGCCAACCTCACGTACTTCACGTCCTACCCTGATCCCGGCAGTGAGGAGTGCATCGCCTACAACGGCTGCATGTGGGCCGGTTACTTTGCTGCGCTGCCCGAGCAGCAAACCGAGCAATGGGTGATGGAGCACAACATCGCCGCGATCCACTCCAAGGACTTCGAAATGTACAAGCTCAAGACGCTGCGGCTGCGTCAGGGCGGCGACGAGATCGACGTCGTGGTCTACGACATGTGCTCGGACGACGACTGCAGCGGCTGCTGCACGGCGAACAGCTCGCAGACCGGCTTCCTGATCGACGTCGAGGAGTACACCGCCCAGCGCTTCGGCCACCGCGACGGCATCGTCGAGTGGGCCTGCCTCGATTGTAACTAGCGGCCTCAGGCGGCAGATTGGCGCGCGAAAGCGGCCAGGCGGCGCTGTACGGTCAGGCGCTCCTTGCGTTCGCGGCCCAGTCGCTTGATGGCGAGCTCGAGCCTGAGCGCTTCTCCCTTGGACCGGCAGCGCCGGGTGGCGCAGACGCTGAGCGGGCCGCGACCACGGGTGTACTTGGCGCCGCGACCCGCGTCGTGCAGGGCGATGCGGGCGGCGACGTCGAGCGCGATGCCGGTGTAGAGCGTGCCGTCGGCACAGCGCGCCAGGTATACGAACCAGGGTTCGGCCAGACCGGTTTTGTCGCTCAACGCCGGTCCATCATCGCTCGAGGTCTGCCCCGTTGCCAAGAAAGCCTGCTACGGTGCCCGCCATGTCGGACGCGCGGCAGCCTTTCTTGATCGCCTACCTGGGTTCGTGGGGTAACTGGCAGCCAGAGACCATCGACGCCAAGAAGCTCACGCACCTCTGCTACGCTTTCGCTCACATCAAGGACGGCCGGGTGGTGCCCTCCGCCGACAGCGACGCACGCGAGCGGCTCGCCGGTGTCAGGCGCCTCAAGGCGCTTCACCCCGAGCTCGAGGTCCTGATCTCGGTCGGTGGCTGGGCCGCGGAGGGCTTCTCCGACGCCGCGCTCACGGCCGAGTCTCGCGCCGTCTTCGCCGACAGCGCGCTCGCGTTCGCCGAAGAGCACGGCTTCGACGGCGTCGATCTCGATTGGGAATACCCCTCGAATCCCATGGCGGGCATCCGCGCGCGCCCGGAAGATAGAAAGAACTTCACGCTGCTGCTCGAGGCCACGCGCAAGGCCCTGGGCGGCCGTTACCCGCTCTCCATCGCGGCCGGCGCGCAGCCGTTCTACCTCGAAGGTGCTGACGTCGGCCCAGCCTGCGAGCTCTGCGACTTCGTCAACCTGATGACGTACGACCTCTACAACGGCTGGAGCAAGGTCAGCGGCCATCACGCGAACCTCCTGCGCTCGCCGCACGATCCGAGCGGCGACAGCGCGGATCGCGCCGTCGAGCTCTTCACGGGCCAGGGCGTGCCCGCCTCGAAGCTGGTGCTGGGCGCCGCCTTCTACGGCCGGGGCATGAAGGGCGCCGCCGCCACGAACCACGGGCTGATGCAGCCGACGACGCCCGAATCGAACTTCACCAAGACCTACGCCGAGATCAAACGCGAGTTCTTGGGCGACGCGCGCTTCGTTCGCTACTGGGACGACGCGGCCAAGGCGCCCTGGCTGCACGACGGCGACACGTTCCTCTCCTACGAGGACCCCGAGTCCATCCGCCACAAGGCGCGCTACGTCCGCGAGCGTGGCCTCGCCGGCGTGATGTTCTGGGAGTACACCCAGGACGAGAACGGCGAGCTGCTCGGCGCCTTGCACGGCGCACTGCGCGGCTAACGAAGCGCCGCGGCGTAGGCCTTGTTCTGCTTGCGTGAGGCCTTGAGCTCTGCCGAGACACCCTTGCCGTCGGTGGCCTGCCTCGAGGCGCCGTTCTTGACCAGCAGGCGCACGAAATCGGGATCGTAGTCGTTGTCGAGCGCGACGTGCAGCGCCGTGCGTCGTTTCTTGTCCTGGAAGTTCAGATCGGCGCCTGCCTTGATCAGGAACTCGGCGGCCTTGAGGCGTCGCCACTTCACGGTGTGGAGCAGCGGCGTCTCGTCCTCCGCCACTTCGTCGATGTTGGCGCCGAGCTTGAGCAGGAGCTTGAGCGTGCCGATGTCCTCCTGGTAGCTGGCGGCGAACAGGCCGAGCGGCTTGGCGCCGCGCCCGACCAGGAGCTTCATCACGCTGGCGTTCTTGCCCCACGTAGCGGCGAACCAGACGGCGTTGACAGAGCTCGAGGCCTTGCCGGAAGGGGTGACGAACATGGGCTTCGGATCGAAGCCTTGCTCGATCAAGAGCTCGACCAAGCGTACGCCGCGAGACTCCGGTGCGCCGGCGTCGTCGGCATTGGCGGCGCAGGCCAGGTGGAGCAGGTTGCGCCCCTGCGGATCCTTGGCCTCGCGCAGCGCGGGCTTCTCTTCCAGGAGCGTCTTTACGGTGTTCACGTCCAGCTTGCGGACGGCCGTGAACAGGCGGTTTTTCGACATCGGCGGGCGCATAGTAACGAAGTCGGTCGCGACCCGTCGACCGACAAAGTATAACCCCGCGATATGTCCAGCGCGGCTGCCAGCAATGAGCGACCGTTGCGGGTCGAGCAGTCCGGCTCCGTCACGGATACGGAGGAAGGCCGCGCTTTCTTCCAGCGCCGGCTCTCGATCTTGGGCCTGGCCATGTTCATCCTGGCGGGTGCTACCTGGCTGGCCATGACCGTGGTGCGGTTGACGTCGGTGGGGCCGGCGGCCGTGCTGAAGCTCGACAGCGCCATGCACCTGTACACCGGCCTCCTCGGCGGCGGCCTGTGGCTGGCGACGCGCAGCGGGGCACGTCGCGGCGGTCTGCTGCACGCGTTCGATCTGTTCGTGATGCTGAGCTTGAGCCTGAGCTGGGCCACGACCAACGCCACGATCCCCGACGCGACCATTGCCAGCTTCGTGACGCTGCTCTCGTACACGAGCGGCACCCTGGGGCGCGCCATCGTCGTTCCCAGCACGGCGCGTCGCACCCTGGCGATCGCCGTGGCGGGCGCTGTCGCGATCGTGGCCGTGACGATCGTGCGGGCGCCGCCGGGTGAAATCCTGGGCGGGGCGGTGGCGACGGCGGGGTGGTGCACGACTGGCGTCACCCTGGCCACGCTTGCCTCGCACACCATCTTCGGCCTGCGCCGCGAGGTCCAGCGGGCGCGCGTCCTCGGTCAGTACACGCTCGAGACCCGGATCGGCGAAGGCGGCATGGGCGATGTGTGGCGCGCGCAGCACGCGCTCTTGCGCCGGCCCACCGCGATCAAGCTCTTGCCACCCGGACGGATGGAGGAACGCGCCATTCAGCGCTTCGAGCGCGAGGTCCAGCTCACGGCTCGCCTCACGCATCCCAATACCGTGGCGATCTACGACTACGGCCGCACTCGCGACGGCATCTTCTACTACGCCATGGAGCTGCTCGACGGTGTCGATCTCGAGCGACTGATCTCCGCTCACGGACCGCAGCCGCCGGGCAGGGTCGTGCACATCCTGATGCAGATCTGCGGCGCTCTGGCCGAAGCTCACGACCACGGCCTCGTGCATCGCGACGTCAAGCCAGCCAACGTCTTGCTCTCGCTGCGCAAGAACGAGCACGAGGTCGCCAAGATCGTCGACTTCGGTCTGGTCAAGAGCATCGACCGCGGCGCCCTGGACCCCGGCGTGACCACGACCAACACCATCACCGGTACGCCGCTCTACATGGCTCCCGAAGCCATCGAGGCGCCGGATGCGGTCGACGCGCGTAGTGACCTGTACGCTCTCGGCGCCGTCGCCTGGTTCATGCTGGTCGGGCGCCCCGTGTTCGAAGGCGCCACTGTCGTGGCCGTCTGCGGGCATCATTTGCACACGCCGCCGCGCCGCCCCTCGGAAGCGCTCGGCCGGCCGCTGCCAGAGGACCTCCAGGACGTCGTGATGGCTTGCCTGGAGAAGAAGCCTGCGAGCCGCCCGCAGGACGCTCGAGCGCTACGGGCAAAGCTCGAGCGCTGTGCGGCGGCAGGCGGCTGGACCGGCGAGCACGCCGCCGAGTGGTGGAGCACGCACTCGGCGACGCCGTCACGAAAGCCTTTGCAAACGCTGTCCAAGACCATCGCGCTCGACGTCGCGGCGCGCGCCGCTGGCTAGCGCAGGAACTTGCGGTCCTTGGTGTAGTGGTAGCGGAGCTGGTGCTCGCCGTAGCGAGCAGCCTTACCCACCGGGCAGGCGTCTCGGACGGCTATCCAGGCGTCGGCTTGCCGCGCGATGGCGCCGGCGTCGGGAGTGTTACCGGTCTGCGCCAGCGCCGTCTCCAGCGCGGGGAGGCACGGCCTGGAGCAGCGCGAGCAGGGGCTGTCGAGTAGCGGCACGGGCGCGCCGGGACCCTCTTCGTCGAACACGGCGACGGCGCGGAGCGCGAACCAGGGACCGTGCTCCGGATGGATGCTGAGGTGACTCGGTGACAAGGGCGCCAGCCCGACGAGCTCGGCCAGCCGCTGGATCGGCAGCGGGCGAGGCTCGAGCTCTTGCGCCCAGTAGAGCCGGTGAGGGCGGGGGAGCAGCGGCACGAGCCGCGTCTCCAGGTAGCGCTCGAGCGGGTGCGCGTCGTCGGCCAGTGCGACGTCGCTCTTCAGCGCCTCGAGAAATGGCGTCCACAGGGCGCGCGTGTTGGCGAAGAGCACGCCGAGCGTCGTCTCGCGTCCAAAGTCCTCGAGCTCTAGTTCTGCCGGCAGCGCGCGGTTGTAGGTACCCACGGCGAACGGATGCACGATGTCGAGGCCCACGCCCGCGCAGGCTTCTCGCAGCGCGCCGACGATGCGGCTCCATTCAGCGACCATGGCCCGAGGAGCATAGGACGGACCCGGGCGGCGTGCAGGTTTGCGCGCGTCCGATTTGGGCCTAGGCTGGCGCGGTCGATGGAAGCCCTGTCGCTGTTGCCGGAAGAGCTCGCCGCGATCGTTTCGGCGAAGAGCGCCCGGCACGTGTTCGGGCAGCTGCAGCGACCCTGGCTCTGGCGGGGCGGCGCTCCGGAGCTCAAGGCGGCGCAGCGCGAGGCGCTGGCCGTCACGCTGCCGACGATCAGCCGTTCCGTCGCTTCCGCCGACGGCTCGGTCAAGCTCGCGCTGCAGTTTGCCGACGGCCGGAGCGTCGAGGCCGTGCACATGCCTCGCGCGGTCGGCTCGGGCCGCGTCACGCTCTGCATTTCCAGCCAGGTGGGCTGCGGCATGGGCTGCACATTTTGCGCAACGGCGCAGATGGGCCTGGTGCGCCAGCTCTCGGCCGCGGAGATCGTCGCTCAGGTGCTGGTCAGCGTCGCGGCGCTCGGCCCGCGCCATCCGAGCGAGCTCACGCTCGTCTTCATGGGCATGGGCGAGCCGCTACACAACCTGCCGAACGTGCTCCGTGCCGTCCGCGTGCTCTGCGATCCTGCCGGCCTGGGTCTGCCGGCCAGGCGTATCACGGTCTCCACGTCCGGCATCGTGCCAGCGATCGTCGAGCTCGGGCAGGCCGAGCCGCGCCCGCTGCTGGCGCTGAGCCTCAACGCCACCGAAGACGCTCCGCGCCAGGCTCTCATGCCGATCGGCCGGCGCTGGTCGCTCGCCGCGCTGCAGACGGCGCTGTGCGAGTACCCGCTGCGCCCGCGCGAACGCATCACCATCGAGTACGTCCTGCTCGACGGCGTCAACGACTCGCTGGAAGACGCGCGCCGCCTGTCCGATTTCTGCGCGCCGTTCCCCCACAACATCAACCTGATCCCGTTCAACGAGCATCCGGGCTCGAGCTTCCGCTCATCGTCCGAGGCGCGGCTCGACGAGTTCATGAAAGCGCTGTCGTCTCGGCGCCGAACGCTCGTCACCGTGCGTCGCACACGCGGCCGCGACGTGCAGGCGGCGTGCGGGCAGCTGATTCAGCAGCCTTCAGGGCCGCATACCGTGCCGTCCACGAAATCGAGCGACGTGGGCTCGAGCTCGCCCCAGGCTTTCTCCAGCGCCGCCAGCAAGAGATCGGGCGGCTGCGCGCCCGAGACGGCGTAGCGCTCGGCGAGCACGAAGAACGGAACACCGTTGATGCCGAGCTCGGCGGCGCTCTGCTCGTCGGAGCGCACCTCGGCGCCGAAGCGCTCGCCCTCGAGCGTCTCCTTGACCTCGTCGCTGTCGAGCCCGATCTCCAGCGCGAGCTTGAGTAGCGCGTCGGGCCGCCCGATCGGCTCGCCATCGGTCAGGTACCCGCGCATGAAGCGCTCCATCACCTTGTCTTGCAGGCCCTTGGTCTTGGCCAGGTGCAGCAAGCGGTGCGCGTCGAACGTGTTGCCGGGGCGCAGGCGATCGAAGCGAAAATCGAGGCCGTCGACGCGCGCGAGCTCCGTCAGGTGGTCGATGCGACGCTGAGCGCCGCCGACCGACATGCGGTACTTCTTGGCCAGCCACTCGGCGTGCGTCAGCGACGTGTCCATCTCGCGCGGCGCCGCGGGATCGAGCTCGAAGGAGTGCCACTGGATCTCGACCTGGTCGCGGTGTGGGAACTGCTCGAGCGCCAGCTCCAGGCGGCGCTTGCCGACGTAACACCAGGGGCAGGCGATGTCGGACCAGATATCGAGGCGGAGACGGCTCATCCCCAATACCTAAGTCGGTTCCTCCAGACGGGCCAGCCCCGCTTCGAGGTCAGTGATGGCGGTGTGGGCCTCGCCGAGCCTGGTTTCGGCCTTTTCGAGCTCTGCTCGAAGCCGTTCGACCTCCCGTTCGCCGGACTCGAGGTCTTTCCGTGCGGTCCGGAGCTCCGATTCGAGCCGGCGCCGTTCGACCAGGCGCTGCTTGCGCTCCTGCTCGAGCCGCCGGCGGTCATCCCTGGCCTTGGTGCGGTCACCCACGGGGGTTGCCGCGGCCGGCTCGCGGGCGACTTTTTCCGGTAGCACCAGCGATTCCGCGGCGGCGAAGCCCGGTGCTTCTCTATCGACGCTGAGCGCCCCCGGCGGATCGGGATCGAAGCTGCCGCTGACGGCGAGCGCCGACAGTGTGGCCGTCACGCGTCTGAGCGTCGCGTCGGCGGTGCCGTGCCCGCCCTCGGTCAAGAGCTCGGCGGCGTGCTTGCGCAGGGACGTGAGGGCCTGGCGGTGGTCGGCGCCGGCCGCGACTTCACCCTGACGCAAGCGCTCGGCCGTCTCGAACAATTCTTCGAACGTGTCGCGTTCGCGCCACCAGAGCTGATTGACGACCCAGGCCGAAATCGGCGGCCGCGCGAGCTTGCCGAGGCGTGCGGCTCCCGCCGTATCGCCAGCGGCCTTGAGCTCGCCCGCAAGCCGCTTGCGCTGCTCGACGAAACTCGCGAGGGGCGCCTGATAAAGCTCGGAGATGGCGGTCTCGTAGCCCGCGGCCATGCCGCGCATCCTACCCCTGACGATTGGCCTTGGCCTCCGCTGAATTTCGCGCTCGGATAAGCACCGTGACCGACCTACCGCAGCTCGTGCCGGTGCCGCCGGGTTACTCCGTCGACATCGTCTGGGAAAACAAGCCCGAAGCCCTGCTCAACGAGATCGTCGAGTTCTGGCTCGCGAACAAGGCACTGCCCAACAAAGAAACGGCGCTGGAACGGGCCCCGCAGGTGGCGGTGATCGTGCGCGACGAGGCGGGCGCTATCGCCGGCCTCAGCACGGTGTACCAGCAGGTTCATCCCCGCTTCGGCGTGAGCTTCAACTACATGCGCGCTTTCGTCACGGAGGCGCACCGGCGCACGATGCTGGCCACGCTGCTCGTCTTCGAGGTCGCGCGCTACTTCCAGAAGCGATTCAAGGAAGGGCACAACCCCGAGGTCATCGGCGTGTACATGGAGATCCAGAACGAAGCCGTGAACAAGACGATGAACCAGGCTGTCTGGCCCTACCTGCCGTTCTTCTTCGCCGGCAAGACCCAGCGCGGCGCTTTCGAGCGCATCTTCTATTTCGAAGGCGCCAAGATCTAGCTGCCGCCGCCCTGCGGCTCGTCCGAGTACGCCGTCGTGGGCGTGGGGGGCGGAGCAGGCTTGGCGGGAACGACGTCCTTCAGCGCCGCGTCGGGCAGGACGTACGAGTTGAACATCTTGGGATCGTTCCAGGGCACGATCTCGGGGAAGGTGATGCCGCGCAGGACCTGAACGCTGAAGATCTCCTGCACGCCGGCGTCGAAGCGCAGGAACGCGACCGTGTGCCCCGTCTCGAGGTTCACGACCCAGACGCCGCAGGTCCGTTCCTGGAGCCGCTCGGTCAGCGGCAGGCCCGAGAACGTCGCCGACTCGCGCACCTGTGACAGGCCGATGAAGGCGAGCGGACCGTAAAAGTCGATGCCGCGCGTGAAGCCCGGCACGCTGGCGACCTCGGTGACCTTCTTGGTGGGCAGATCCACGAGCGAGATATTGCCCTTGCCCGACTCGAGCACGTAGAGCTTGCCGTCGTGGATGCGGGGCGAGTGCGGCATCGACAGCCCGCGCAGCAACACCTCGTTCTTGGGCACGTCCATCAGAATGCCGCCGTCGCGCTTGTTGGCGCGCCAGCCGCCGGCCGAGTCGGTCTCGCCGAGCGCCGTCACGTACTTGATGTCGCCGTTCTTCAGCGCCAGGCCGTTCAGGTGGCAGCGATCCTCCATCGCCAGCCCACTGACGAAGTGCGGGCGCCAGCGTGGAATGAAGGAGTTGTCGTCGTCGAGCGTGCACAGGCACGAGAAGCGGGTGTTGATGACCCAGAGCTCGTTGTGCTTCGTCCACGCCATCTCGTGGATGTCGATGTCGCCGGTGACGTGAATGCGCCGGGGCAGGTAAGCGGCGTCGTGTTTTCCCACGGGCTCGAGCTTCGGAGCGACGGCGGGCACGTTGCGCAGGTACCAGACGGTGTTTGCGCCACCGATGGTGAGCCGGTTCTGATCGGCGACGCAGCCCATCGGCTTGTGGAAGTCGCGAAAGTGCGTGTTGATCTTGCCGTCGTCCTGCCGCACGACGATGACCTTGCCGGCCTGGTAGGTCGTGACGATCAGACTGATCTTGAGCTGCGCCAGCACCTGCGCAAAGCTCGGACTCGAAACGCTGCGCAGGCCTTCGGCCTTGGGGTCCGCCATCGCGCGGGAAGCTTACTCGCTCCTGCGCCGCCGGCGACCAATCAAACCGACAGCAGCGAGGGCGAGCGCCCAAAGTCCGCGCCGTTCCAGCGGTTCCTGGCCCGGAACGGCGCAGCCGCAGCCGCCGTCGTCGCCGCTCGAAGAGGTGTCACCGGGCGCTGGTTCGTCGCTCCCGGCTCCGGCGTCGGACGTCGAGCCGCCCTTGCCAGTGCTGCCGCCCTTGCCAGTGC
>DATLIL010001225.1:0-20111 GCA_035539475.1 Polyangiaceae bacterium | reverse complement strand
CGCGTGAGCGGAACGGCCGGGGTCTCGCCGGCGATGCGCTCGGAGGCCAGGAGCTCGACCCAGACTTCGCTGCCCGCGGAGAGCTCCTCCAGCAGGTCGCCGATGCGCTTGTCGACGTAGTTGTAACCGATGGTGGCCGGGATGGCGGCGACGAGACCGAACGCGGTCGCGATCAGCGCTTCGCCGATCGCAGGCGCCACCACGGGCAATGACGCGCTCTTCTCCACGCCGATGCGCAAGAACGCGTCCATGATGCCCCAGACCGTGCCGAACAGCCCGACGAAGGGCGAGGCGGACGCGATGCTGGAGAGCGTCGGCATGAGCACGCTGGCGCGCTGCTGCTCGGCCGCGATCGCGCGCTTGGCGACGGCGTTGAGCAGGTCAGCGCCGTTGCCCTGGCGGCGCCGTCGCCCGAGCTCGAGCACGACGCGCGCGCCCGGCGCCCCGCTGTGATGCCCGGCGAGCTCGATCAGATCGCTCGGGCGTTCGACCTTGCCCGTGGCTTGCTCGAAGCGGCGGTTGTCCGCCACCATGCGCCGTAGCTGCGAGCTCTTCAGGAACCAGATGATCCAGACGCTGAGCGAAGCGCAGACGAGCAGAACCAGGACGACAAGGACCACGCCCGACGAGCCAAGGGCGAGGTCCAGAGGGTTGAGAGCGTGCGGGGCGGGCGCGGCGGCGCCGGGTGCGGTTTCGGGCATTGCTACTGCCCGAGCATGATGTCGACGCGGCGATCCTGGGCCCAACCGGCATCGTCAGTGCCGCTGGCGTCCATTTCACCGCGCGAGGTGCTGTCGACCTTGGCGCCGTTCATCCCGGCCGTCACGATGGCCGACTTGATGTTGTCGGCACGGCGGCCGCCCAGCACCATGTTGTATTCGTCTTCACCGCGCGGGTCGGCGTGCCCGACGAGCTTCATCTGGCGACCCTTGAGCGGACCGGTGGTGAAGCAGTCGGCGAGCTTCTTGAGGACGGCCTTGTCCTGGTCGCGGACCTGGTCGGAATCGTAGGCGAAATGCGCCTCGTCATCCGTGATGCCGCAGGCCTTCTTGATCTCTTCGGCGATGCGGATCTGGCTCTTGCTGGGATTGTCGTCCGGCTTGGGGTTGTCGGCGGGGGCCGGAGCGGGCGCCTGAGCCTGTGGTTCGGTCCCACCCGCGGGAGCCTGTGGCGGTGGCTTTGCGTCAGACCCGCAAGCGACCAGGAGCGGCAGCAGCGTTAGTGCGAAGATTCTCATGGCAGTCCTCCTTTTTCGTGGGTGGCGGCACGAACGGGCACAGCGACTGGTGCCCCTCGTACCGGAATCGACGCTGACGGAATCTCTATAACCCGGATCGAGCCCGGGTGCAGGAAGTCGCGCCAGCCCGAACGCCCAACATTCCTGCACTATTCCGTACTCAGTGCAGCGCGTCTGCTGTCACTACGGAGAGTTGGCTCGCAAATAGGCCAACAGGCCGATGCTGGCCGCAACGAAGATCGCGATCAGAAGGTAGGCGCCGATCCGAGTCGGCTCTCGCTTCTCACGCGTGCGCAGGCTCTCGAGCCGCGCGAGCGCGAGCACCGCGATCCCGTTCAGCCGCTTCTGCGCCAGCTCGCCGCGCTCACGATCGCCGGCCATGCCGCGGTAGCGCACCGCGGCCTCGACCAGCTGGTCGCTGTTCTGACAGTGCTCGATGAAGGCGCCGTGCGCGGCGTCGTCGTCCCAGCGAGCCACCACGTTCTTCCACAGCGCCTCGAGAACCTGGTCGGTCACGGCGACTACAGACGGAGCTCGCGCGCGAGCTTCTGCGTGAGCGCGTAGTATTCGCGACGACCGTAGGGCTCGTTCAGGATGTGGTAGTCGCGGCCCGAGAGGCCCACGCAGCCGAAGCAGTAGCTGCAGCCGGTCAGCGAGACGCAGCGCACCAGATACGAGCTCGACGAGCAGTTCTCGCAGTCCGTGCAGTGCTGGCAGCTGACCAGGCCCTTGCTGCCACGGCAGTGCGAGCAGTCGGTGCAGAGCGAGCACTTCACACAGAAGTTACAGCGGATCAGGCGCTCGGACTCGCGGCAGAAGGTGCACTGCGAGCAGGACACGCAGCGCTCGCACTCCACGCAGCGCTCGTTGCCTTTTTCCCGGCCGATGCTCGAAACGAGCTCGCGGAACTTGCTCTCGAAGATACGGGCCGTCAGCTCCGAGCTCATCGTATTTCCTCACGCACGCAGGCTGCGCCGCAACTCCGAGGCAGCCTGGCGCGTGGCCACGTCCTCGGCGGTGTCTTCCAGACGCTTGAGCCGCTGCTCGAGCAGCGGGCGCTTGGTCACGGGTTCAGTCGCAAAAAGCTCGGCCAAGGCCGCGATCGCGTTCCGGATGAGCTCCTCGTCCAGGTGCTCGAGGAGCTTGAGCTGGACGGGTTGATCACGCGGGAACTCGAACCCGCCAGCGGCGTAGTCGGAGGCTGCGCGTGTCACCGCGGAGCGGCCCTCGGCAGCGAGCAGACGACTGAGGAGCTTCTCGCGCTCGCGCTCGCGTTCGTCAGCCCCCGAGGCAGACGCCTGCACGATGCGAACGGCGCGCTTGGGCGGCGTCTCCTTGGTCCGCTCTGCTTCGGCCTTGGGCGGAGGCAGCGGTGACGGCTCGCGCTTCACCTTTGGCGACGCCGAAGCGCTCGCGCGCGCCTTCACCATCAAGGGTGAGTTCGGACGCCGTGCCGCAATGAGAACGGGCTCGGGCGCCACGCGCTTACCGCCCGAGCGGCGCTTGGACTTGGACCTGGCCGGTCTCTGACGCTGGCGATCCATGCTCGCGTTTGGAGCGGGCATATCACGCCGGCCGTCCGGCTGCCGAGAGCTTGTGCTGGCGTCGGTAAAAAGCGAGACCTCGTGGTCCATGGCTTCGACCGCGGGAGCGCGACCCGTGTGTGCCGTCCTGCTGCTGCTGTCGGGCTGCTCAGCGTCCGAGCCGGCGGTCGCTCCGAGGACGCCCGCGTCGCCTCCCGCCAGGTCCGCGACTAGCGAGTCGGGATTCGGCGGCCGCCCTGCTCGCGTCGAAGTCAGGTCACAGGCCGTCACCTTGCCGTTACCCGACAGCTCGGGTTGGCGCGGAGAGACCTTCGGCAGCTGGTCTGTCCTGTTGCATGATGCCACGCGCTCCACGCTTTACGTCAAACAGTGGCCCGCGGCGCGCCTGGTCAGAGCCGGCGAGTGTCTGACTCAGGCGCGGTTCGGCCAGCGAGCAATGATCATTTTGCGTGACGAGGAGATCGTCGATCGCCGCGAAGTGATGATCCCTACCGGGTTCGATGGGGACGTCGTGGTCGGCGTGCGCGAAGTCGGGGCTGAGCTGCACGGTTACGCGGAGATGTCGGCGGCGGGTATTGGCCGTTGCCTTGTCGTTACGTTCCATACCGTGGCCCAGGGCCGTGGCCGAGAGGAGGAGGTTGCCCAACGCCTTGCTACCATCGCCGACAACGTGTTCGCGCAAGTGCGACCGCAAGTGGTCGAGGATCGCGTCGCGCGCTAGAGTTACGAGCGTTTCACGATCGAGAGATCGCTGCGTCGCCCGCTTCGCGCAGCGCATTTACACCTCATACGGGTCTAGCTTCAGAATAAGAATTGAAAGATGACGGCCGTCTCATAATAGGACGCGCACGCCGCATTGGCCTCGTGTTCCGCGCACTTGGGCCCGGCGCCTTGGATGGGGGGCCGGATTGTACAAAACCCGCCGGCGTCACAAGTCCAGGCGCAGAGGTCTGATGCATTTACGTCCAGAGATCGTAACTTAAGCCATTGCTCAAGGGCGGGAGTCTGCGAGCTCCACGGTGATAGACATTGCGACGCGATTAGCCGAGCACGTTCGGCAGCTGAGGCTCGAAGCCGGGCTGACGCAAGCCGAACTTGCCGCTCGCGCGGGCGTGACCGTTGAAACGGTTGCACGTCTCGAGCGAGTACTGCGCGGTCGGTCTTCAGCGAATTCCAATCCTTCCTTGGAAACGCTGGTAAGGCTGGCAAGCGCACTCGGCGTAGAAGTAGCCGATCTGTTGTCGGCGCCAGGAAGGCCTCGTCCCAAGGAGGATAGGATCAGCGTGATCCTGAGAACCGCGAATCCAGCAACCCGGCGCCGCGTACTGCGTGTGGCCGAAGCGTTGGTTCGCGAAGAGCACGCTGAAGAAAAACCAACGTCGCGGCGTGCGCGACGTACGACTGGCTGAGAGCGAACCCAAAAAAAGAGAGAGAGAGCTAGGCAAGCGCCGCGAGGCGCCGCTCGATGGCGGTGCGGACGCGGCGCGGCACGTTACCGACGGCGACCAGGCACAGGTTTTCCCGCTGGAAGACCTGCTGGGCCGCCTGTCGGACGTCCGCAGCCGTAACCGCGCCGAGCTCCGCGCTGCGTTCTTCTGGAGTGCGCGCGACGCCGGAGAGCTCGCCCAGACCGTAGAAGGCGGTGAGCTCGGGGGGGGAGTCCAGCATCTCGCGCAGCTGCCAGCGGTAGCGTGCCTCGGCCTTCTCGATCTCGCGCTGGCTCGGCCCCGAATCGCGCAGAGCGCAGACGATGTCGACGAGCTCGTCGATCACGGCCAGCGTCTGGTCGTGCGACGTCTCCGCAGCGATGTCGATCAAGCCGGCGTCGCCGTAGGCCTCGTAGGCGGCCGAGACGTCGTAACAGAGGCCGCGCTCGTCACACAGTCGGCGGTACAGGCGCGTGGACATGCCGTCGTCGAGCGTGCGGAGCAGGATCTCGCTCGCCGGTTCGAGCGGGTCACGCTCGGCGGGTGCGCGAAAGCCTAGTCGCAGCGACGTCTGACTCGAGCGATGCGGGACGTAGCTGATGACGGGTCCGTTCAGCTTGGGCGGCGGCGTGCTCACCGGATCGCTGCCGCCCGGCAGGCGGAAGGAGCGCTCGATCGCCCGAGACGCCAGCTCGGGATCCACCTTGCCGGCGGTAGTGACGACCAGACGCGAGGTGTAATGGGCGGCGTGGTGACGTTCGAGCGCGGGGTGATCGAAGCCCTCGAGCGTCTCGGGCGTGCCGGTGATCGGAAAACCGAGGCCGTGATCCGGGAAACAGTTGCCGCGCAGCAGGTTCTCCGGGTCGATGCTGCGGCCGTCGGCGTCGAGACCCTCGAGCAGCTCTTCGCGGACGATGCCGCGCTCGAGCTCGATCGAGTCGAACACCGGATCCTGGCAAACCTCTGCCAGGAGCAGCATCACCGGCTCGAAGTTCTCGGGCGGCACGCTCACGCTGAGCACGCCGTGATCGACATAGGTCACGGCCGCGAGGGTGGCACCGAGCTCCTCGAAGGCGAACGCCTGCGCGTGCGCCGTCGGGTGCCGCTTCGTACCCCGGTGCAGCATGTGCTCCAGGAAGTGGCTGATGCCGGCGTCGGCCGCCGACTCGAAGCGTGGGCCAACCCGCACGTGCAGCGAGATCGCCGCCGTGTGTGCGCCGGGCGTCGGTATGCAGAGCGTGCGCAAGCCCGACGGCAGGACACTGCGCACGAGCTTGGATTCGCTGCCCATGCGATGAGCGCTCGCGACTACTGCCCGTCTCCCGAGATCTTCGGTTCCTCGGCGAAGACTTCCTTGACCACGAGCTTGTCGGCGGCAGCGCGGCGCAGATCAGCGACGTAGCGCGCCGTGGCCTCGGAGGCCTTGGCCTGTCGCAGCGCGTTCAGGAGCGGCCACTTCTCTTTCTCGAACTCCTCGCGCTGGGCCTGCATCTTCTCCTTGAGCTGAAGCACGACGAGGCCTGTCGCGGTCGCGATCGGCTTGGCGTAGACGTCGTCCGCCTTCTCGAGCTCGAAGGCTCGGGTCGCGATGGGCTCGCGGGGAATCAGATCGGGCAGCGGGTTGCCGGACGCCGAGAAGGGCGGAGAGATGGCGAACTTCGGCTTGTCGTCCGCGTTCAAGGCGGGTGGCGTCTGTTCCTTGGCCTTGGCGCCGGGGGCGGGCTTCTTTTCCGCCTTCTTGGCGAAGGTCGCGGAGAGCTCCTCGGTCGCGGTCTCCAGCTTGTTGCCCGACTTCACGAGCTCGATCAGCTGGTCTGCGTACTTCTTCATCGCCTCGTCGGCCGCGAAGCGCACGTACAGGTTGCGCGCCGAGGCGAGCCGGCCCTCGCTGGCCACCTTGGCGGCGTCGAGCTTGCCGTCGAGCTCGAGCACGTGCAGCCCGCGCGGCGTCTCGATCACGTCGCTGAGCTCCTTTTCCTTCAGCGCGCCCGCTGCCTTGATCAGCTCGGCGGCGCCGAGGCCGTAGCCGTCGTGCAGGCAGGCGATGCGCCCACCGAGGGCCGCGCTCGGAGCCTGGCTCATTTCGCGAGCGACGCTGTCGAAGGACTCACCCTTGGTGATGCGCTCCTTGGCGGCCAGGAGCTTGTCGCGTGCAGCTTTCTTCTCGTCGTCCGTGGCCATGGGGTCCACGTTGACCATGAGCTCGTGCACCATCGGGCAACCGGCGGTGACCTTGGGCTGGTCGGCTTTCCAGGCCTCGTCGACCTGTGCCTGGTTGCTGGCGGCCCACGCGTTCACCGCGGCGTCGCTCTGGTCGACGGCGAACTTGGCGAACCAGCTCTGCTCGAGCGCCACGCTGCGGATCACCGCGCGCGAGTTGGCGCGCTCGAACAGCAGGAACGCCTCGGATTCGGAGACGCGCACGCGGCTCTGCACCAGCTGACGCATGCGCGCCGCCAGCACCTCTCGTTCCTGCATCTCGCGGAACTCTTTGGGGCCGCGGTTGGTGAGCAGTCGTACTTCGCGCTCGTAGATCTTGTAGTCGAAGCCCTCTTCCGGCGTGCGCTTCACGCGCAGCTGCCGAACACCGATCTCGGTGCCTGGCTCGCAACCCTGGGCATACATGCCGCCGCCGCCTCGACACAGGCCCAGCATGCCCGCGTATTCGACTGCAGACTCGGCGGGGAGCGAGACGTGCGCGCGGCCAGTGCCGAGCTCTTCGTCCAGCGTTGCATCGGAGACGCCCAGGCCCTCGCGCTTGGCTGCGGCAACCAAGAGCTCGCGCTCGGCCAGACCGTCGAGCACGCGCTTCCGCAGCTGCATCTTCTTGGCCTGCTTGGGTTCGATGCGAGGAGCGACCAGCGCGAGCGCCGCCTGGTACTCCTTCTGGTCGACGCAGTAGCCGTCGTATTCGACCGCGCACTCCGTCTGCATGCTGCCGGTCGGCGAGCCACGGCCAGTACGAAACTCGAGCGCAAAGACGAGGATGATGGCCACGACGACCCCGCCAACGACAATCTGGCCGACGCCCTGGCTCCTGAAGAATCTCAGCATGATGCAATCCGCCCGCGCGGGTACGCGGAGGGCGCGGGCATAGCATGCTCGGTCCAGAGGGTCTACGCGGGTCCGGCCGATGGGCCGCCGCTCGGGACCCTCAGCGGCGGGGGACTGTCTTCTCGACCCCGAGCGCGTAGCGCAGCTCGGCGGCGAGGTCCTGCTCACTCGGTACGGCGCGCTCCAGCGTGACCTCGTACCAGGTGTCGAGGGTCTTCGAGCGGTCCCCGGGGTCCGGTACCGGTACGGCTGCGCTGCTCACCTCGCGGTACCCGCGCTCGGTCGCCTCCAGCGCCAGGCCGCGGGCACGCTCGTAGAGCTGCTCGGCCTCTTCGCCGGGAAAGTCACCGGCCTGCGCCCGTAAAATCAGCCTCACGGCGAGCTCACCGACCCGTACGCTCACCCCGGCGTCCATGAGCAAATTGTCGCGAACGCGATCAGCCAGAGCAATCGCGTCGGGTGACGTGCGGTAAATCTCGAAGCCTTGCGCGAGCAATGACTTCTTGAGCTCGGACGGAGTTGGCATCCCGGCTTTAAGCGATGGGGTTCGGAGGGTTATAGCGGAACAGTGACCGCCCCTCTGGCTCGAGATGCCTGAGTATTGCAGGCACTAAGCGCCAGGGTAGCGATCGCCTAGGGACATCGTCAAGCGCGGTCTCTCCGGGAGTGACTTCGGTCTGGAGGCAGGGCCCTCGAAAAGCGCTCGAGTCCGGGCTTGTGGTAAGGTCGCCTTTGTCAGTGGCTTCGCCCAAGACGCCCTCCGAGTTCGATCTCCGCGCCCGCCGCCTCGTCGGAGGGGCGCGCCGGGAGGCGTCCGAGCGCGTTGTCATTCGCGGCAAGGACTTCGAGACCCAGGGCTGGACCCTGAACGTCAGCCGGGGCGGTCTGCGCGTGGTGGTCGAAGAAGCGCTGCAGCAGGGCGCCGAGTACGAGGTGGTGGTCGGCGACAGTGACAATGACGCTGCACGAGCCGCCAGCGTGGTCTGGGTGAAGGACGCGGCCGACGGCCAGATTGTCGGCCTGCAGTACATGGACAGCGAAGGATCGTTCCCGCCCGCGGAAGATTGAGCTTGTCACCGAGCGCTGCGGAGCTCCTCGGGCCGGGCGGGCCACTGCAAAGCGGTCTGGCAGGCTACGAGCACCGTACCGGGCAGCTGGAGATGGCCGTCGCGGTCGAGACTGCGCTGCGAGACGGGCAGGTCCTGATCTGCGAGGCGGGCACAGGTACGGGCAAGACGCTCGCATATCTCGTTCCTGCTCTGTTCAGTGGGAAGAAGGTCGTGATTTCGACGGCCACCCGCGCTCTTCAGGAGCAGATTTTCAGCAAGGACCTGCCGCTCATCAGCCGAACGCTGGGGTTCACACCACACGCGGCGCTGATGAAGGGCATCGGCAACTACGTCTGCCGACGCCGGCACGCGGAGTTTCGTGCTGGCGCCGAGGCCCTCCGGCCCGAGTACTCCCGGGCGCTCGCGCTGCTCGACGACTGGACCGTCGAGACCGAGACCGGCGACCTGGCCGAGCTTGCCGGGCTCCGCGAAGACGACCCGATCCGAGCTGAAATTGCCTCTTCGAGCGATACCCGTCTGGGTCCAGCCTGCGCCTACTACGACAGCTGCTTCGTCACGCGCATGAAGCAGGAGGCCGAGGCCGCCTCCATCGTCGTGGTCAACCATCACCTGTTTTTCGCCGATCTTGCCCTGCGGGGTCCTCACCCGGGGCGCGTGCTGCCGGACTACGACGCCGTCATCTTCGACGAGGCGCATCAGCTCGAGGACATCGCGACGGAGTTCTTCGGCATTCGGGTGTCCTCGTCGCGCATCGAGCGCCTGCTGCGCGACGCCGAGCGCGCCGTGCGGTTGGGTGGGACGGCCGGACCACTCTTCGGCGTCGGTGAGCGCCTGATCAGCGCGGTGCAGTCGGCGGCCACCGAGCTCTGGCGCGAGCTCGGCAAAATCGGCCGCAGGGACGAACCGCGCATCACCCTCGAACGTGACGTGTGGGCGGGGCCCGCCCAGGAGTGCTGGCTGGATCTGGACCGCTCTCTCGACGACCTCGGCGCGCTGTGCCGCACCGAGCGCGGGCGGCTGAGCGCAGCGGGCGGCCGGCAGCGCGGAGCTACCGCGGAGGAGATGCTCGAGATCACCGAGCGGCGCGCCGAGCTCGTGCGCGAACAGCTCGCCGCCATCGTGGCGGGTGGTCCGGGCCGCGTCACCTGGCTCGAGCTCGGTCCGCGCGGTGGCTCGCTGAGCTCGTCGCCCGTCGATCTGTCGCACCTGCTGCGCGAGCGCATCTTCGAGAGCGTCCCCGCAGTCGTGCTCACGAGCGCCACGCTGACCACCAAGGCCTCTGGCGACTTCTCGTATCTCCGCTCGCGCCTCGGGATCGACGGCAAGGACATCGCCGTGGAGGAGCTCTGCGTGAGCTCGCCGTTCGACTTCGAGCGTCAGTCGCTGCTCTACACGCCGCGCGATCTACCCGCTCCGAACAGCACTGCCTTCACCAGCGCCGCCGCCGACCGCATCGCGGAGCTGTGCGCCGTGACGCGCGGCGGCTGCTTCGTGCTCACCACGTCGCTGCGCTCGATGCGCGCGCTGCACGCACTGCTGCGCCAGAGGCTACCGAACCTGCGCCTGCTGCTGCAGGGCGAGGGCGCGAAGTCGGCGTTGATCTCCGCCTTCCGCGCCGACGGCAACGCCGTGCTCGTGGCCACGATGAGCTTCTGGGAAGGCGTCGACGTGCCCGGACAGGCGCTGCGTCTGGTCGTGCTCGAGAAGATCCCGTTCGCGGTGCCGAGCGATCCCGTGGTTCTCGCGCGCTCGCGGGTAGCCGAAGAGCAGGGCAAGAACCCGTTCATGGAGCTGTACGTGCCCGCGGCGGCGATCACGCTCAAGCAGGGCTTCGGGCGCTTGATCCGCTCGCGCAGCGATCGCGGCATCGTCACGTTGCTTGACGAGCGCGTGCACCGCAAAGGCTACGGCAAGCTCTTGCTCGCATCGCTGCCGAAGGCGCGCCGCACCGAAGCGCTCGACGACGTCAAGCGCTTCTGGAGCGAAGGCAGCGAGAGCTAGCGCTTCTTCGCCTTCTTCTTGGCCTTGGGGGCTGGCTTGGGCGCCGCCTTCTTCTTGGCGGGCGCCTTCTTGGCCGCCTTCTTCGGCTCGGCTTTCTTTGCGGGCGCCTTCTTCTTGGCGGGTGCGGGAGCCTTCTTTGCAGCCTTCTTGGGCGCCGCCTTCTTCTTTGCGGGCGCCTTCTTCGGCTCGGCTTTCTTTGCGGGCGCCTTCTTTGCGACGACCTTCTTCTTAGCCGGAGCGGGCTTCTTCTCGGGCGCCGCTTTCTTAGCCGGCGGCGGCGGTGCCTTCTTCGTGTCGGCTTTCTTTGGCGCCACCGTCTCGGCGATGATCTTGGCGACCTTCGCCACTTTGCTGACGGCCTTCGCGACCGCCGAAGGCTCCTTCTTCGCCGCCTTCTTGGGCTTGGCCGCGGGCGCCTCGTCGGCTTCCGGAGCGCTCTCTACTGCGGGCAGCTTCTTCGCCTTCACGCTCGGCACGGGCGTCTTCTTCTTCTCTGCCGGCGCTGCCTTGGGCTTGGCCTTCACCGGTGGCTTGGCGCGCGGCTCCTCGCTCGTTGCGGCGATCGGCTCCGGCTGCATCGACACGCTGCCGTTCTGCTCCTCGGCGCGATCGGGGCGACCCATCGCTCCGGCGCGTCGTCGCTCCAGCGTCTCGGCGATCCTCTGATCGAGATGCGAGAACTCGAACGGCTTGTCGATGTGCGCGTCGGCGCCGTACAGCGGCGACGTCATTTCGTTCAGACGTTCACCGATGCCGGTCAACATGATCACTCCGGTGTGCGCCAGCGAGACCGCTTCGCGGATCTTGCGACACACTTCCCAGCCGCTCATGCCGGGCATCATCACGTCCAGGATCACCAGATGAGGCAGATGCTGGTGCGCGAGTTCCCACGCTTGATCGCCATCGGAGGCTTCGAGCACCGAGTAACTCTTCCCCCTCAGATGACGTGAAAGGAGCGCGAGCGTGCTCGGCTCGTCATCAGCCACCAACACCACGATTTTGCCGTCGTCAGCCATAGGTAAGGAGCTCCAGCCCCCTAATACGAGGACACGGCGGGCCTACGGTCAAGCTTCTCCACGTGGCTTTTCGCGAGACTACCCGCGTGTTGGCGCCGCCTCGGCGCGCGGGCCGGTAGCCCCCCTGGGCTAGGCCGGGTTGGGGTGCTTTACTTGAGGAACTTTCGACGGGCCCGGCCGTCAGCAAAGTTTGGGGTCTCCCGTTACACGAATGAGAGCATGACCACCTCGGAGCGCGAGCACGGCCTGCGTCAGCTCGAGCGCGCCGCCCGGCGCGCAGAGCGGCGTCTCAGGCTTGATTCAGCACTCAGGCGCACCTTCACCGCGTTGCCGCTCTTGCTGCTGGCGGCCGTCGCTGGCCTGACCTTCATCAAGGTGGTGCGACCCGGGGCGGCGTTCGAACGCGGGCTGACGACCACTCTCGTCGCCGGCCTGGCGGTCGCTCTCGTCTGGATCGGCTGGGCTGCCCTGCGCCGACGCCCCCGCCTGCTGGGCGCTGAAAGACTGGACGCCCATCACGGTCTCCACGACCGGGTGTCGAACGCGCTGGTGTTCGCCGACCTGCCCGCCGCCGAGCGCACGCCGATGATGGAGCTCGCCATCCAGGACGGGCTCGAGCACGGCAAGAAGCTCGATCCCCGCCGCGCAGTCCCGTTCCACGTTCCCCGTGAGCTCTGGCTGGTCGTCGGGCTCATCGCCGCGCTGGGGGGTATCGCGCAGCTCGAGGTGCGCACCACGCGCCGCTTGCCGCCGCCGCCCGCGCTCGCGGCGCCGCTGCTCACCGAGGACGACCTCGAGCTCTTCCGTGAACGCCTGCAAGAGCTGCAGCAGAACGCTCAGGACCCCGAGCAGATGGCGGCGATTCAACGCTACAACGGCCTGCTCGAAGACATCGCCGCCCGCCGCGTCGATCGCGAGGAGGTCTTTCGCCGTCTGGCCGAGCTCGAGCGCGAGCTGAACACCGACCTCGACGCCGATCGCGAAGCGATGGAGGAAGGTCTGAAGGCGCTGGCTCGCGAGCTCGAGAAGAGCTCGATGACGCGCAAGGCGGCGGAAGCGCTTCAGGAGAAGCGGCTAGAGGACGCGGAAAAGGCACTCAAGGAGCTGGCCGACAAGCTCTCGCGCCAGAAGCAGAAGCCGTCGAAGGCCGAGCTCGAGAAGCTGCGCTCGGCGCTCGACAAGGCCAGCAAGGGCAACTCCGAGCGTCTCGCGGCCATCGACCGTCAGCGCCAGGAGCTTCAGGCAGAGAAAGAGGGCCTGCTCAAGAAGAAGAAGCCTGACGCGGGCGCCATGGATCCCAAGGACCAGAAGGCGCTCGAGCAGAACCAGCGCAAACTCGAGAAGCTCGATCGCGACAAGGCGCGCGCCGAGCGCTCGAGCAAGCAGATGGACGAGCTCGACAAGCAGCTGGCCGAAGCCGCCAAGAAGCTGATGCAGGAGATGGGCGAGAGCGCCAAGCATCTCGAGCAGAGCGGCGAGAGCCTGAACCGCATGGCGCAGAAGGACATGACCACGGAGCAGAAGAAGGAGCTCCTGCGCCGGCTCGAAGAGCTGCGCGACGTGATGCGTCAGCAAGGCAAGGGCGGCAAAGAGCAGCTCGAGCGCCTGCGCCAGTTCAGCCAGCGCGCTCGCGGCCAGCAGCGCCCCGGCCAGGGCCAGGGTCAGGGCGGGGGCCAGAACAAGGGCAAGGGCCAGGGCCAGGGCATGCAGCCCGGCGAGCTCCGCATCGGCCAGGGTCAGGGCCAGGGCATCGAGGTCGACATGCCGGGCTCTTCACCCGGCCAGGGTCAGGGCCAGGGTCAGCAGGGCGAGACCCAGGGGGCCACCGCGGGCCAGGGCCGTGGCGTGGGTCACGATGAGAACCTGCAGGGCGATCCGACCAACCTCAAAGGCGAGACCCACGACGTCTCGGCCGCCGGTGTCGATACCGGGCAGGGCACGGCGTCGGCCGAGGTCATTTACGGCGCCGCCCAGCGCGGCTTCCAGGGCAAGGGCTACAAGGACATCTTCGTTCAGTACGACACGGTCGCCGAGCAGGAGATCGAGAAGGACGACATCCCGCCCGGTTATCGCTTCTACGTCAGGCGCTACTTCCAGCTGATCAGACCCCGCGAGTAATCATGAGCGACACCGAACAGACCAGAGACGAAATCGCCAAGTTTTCTCGCAAGCTCGGCGAGCTGCGCGAGGAGATCGGCAAGATGATCGTCGGTCACCGCGAGGTGGTCGACGGCGTGCTCACCTGCCTGCTCGCCGGCTCACACGTGCTGCTCGAGGGCGTGCCGGGCCTGGGCAAGACCATGCTGGTGCGCACGCTGGCGCAGGTGCTCGGGCTCGATTTCTCGCGCATCCAGTTCACGCCCGATCTGATGCCGGCCGACATCATCGGCACGGTGGTGCTCGACGAGAACGCCCAGGGCGGTCACGTGTTCGAGTTCCGGCGTGGCCCGATCTTCGCGCACGTGGTGCTGGCCGACGAGATCAACCGCGCCACGCCCAAGACGCAGAGCGCGCTGCTCGAGGCCATGCAGGAGCACCGCGTGACGGTGGGTCGCAACACCTACACCCTCGACGAGCCGTACCTGGTGCTGGCCACGCAGAACCCGCTCGAGATGGAAGGCACCTATCCTCTGCCCGAGGCTCAGCTCGACCGCTTCTTCTTCAAGCTCAACGTGCCCTTCCCCGGACGCGACGAGCTGCGCCGCATCATCGAGCGCACCACCTCGGATCACCAGGTCGAGCTCAAGGCCGTGGTCACGCGCGCCGAGATCCTCGAGATGCAGGCGCTGGTGCGGCGCGTGCCCGTCGCGCAGCACGTCGTCGATCACGCGATCAGCGTGCTCGAGGCCACGCACCCGAAGAACAAGGCCGCCACGGATCTGGTCAAGCGCTTCGTGCGCACTGGCTCCTCACCGCGCGGCCTGCAGGCCATGCTGCTCGCGGCCAAGATCAACGCGCTGTTCGGCGGGCGCTTCGCCGCTTCTGCCGACGACGTGCGCGCCGCCGCCGTGTCGGCGCTGCGCCACCGCCTGCTGCTCTCGTTCGAGGGTGAGGCCGAGGGCATCACCTCCGACGAGGTCATCGCCGATCTGCTCAAGAAGGTGGAGCCGGCCAAGGGCGCCTGATGGGCGTTCTCGACCTGTTCCGTCGCGGGCCGCAGTCGGTGCGGCCCAAGGCTCGTTCGTCGGATGATCTGTTCGACGACGAATTTCAGCGCAAGCTCGAGATGCTGGCGCTGATCAGCCGCCGTGTGTTCGCCGGCCGCCTGCGTGCCGATCGACGCAGCAAGAAGAAGGGCAGCGGCGTCGAGTTCGCCGATCACCGCGACTACGCGCCGGGCGACGACTTCCGCCAGATCGACTGGGGCATCTACCAGCGCTTCGGCAAGCTCCTGGTCCGGCTCTACGAAGAAGAAGAAGATCTCAGCATCTACTTCATCGTCGACTGCTCGGCGTCGATGGCCTTCGGCAACGGCCGCAAGTTCGATCAGGCGCGCCGCCTGGCCGCGGCGCTGGCTTACGTGGGCCTGGCCAACCTCGACCGCGTCACGATCGTGGGCGTCACCGACCAGATGGTCTCGCGCATGCCGACGACGCGCGGCAAGGGCCGCATCTTCAAGGCCTTTCAATTCTTGAGGGAGCTCGAGCCCGGCGGCGCCACCAACCTGAAAGACGCGCTCGAGACCTTCGTGGCGCAGCACAAGCGCCGGGGCCTGGCCGTGCTGATCAGCGATCTCTACGACCCGGCGGGCTTCGAGGGCGGCATCAACGTGCTGCGCTACGCCAAGTTCGAGCCCTACGCGCTTCACGTCGTCGACAAGAGCGACGCCCATCCCGGCTTCAAGGGCGACGTCATGCTCTACGACTGCGAGACGGGCGAGGAGCGCGACGTCACCGTCACGCCGGCGCTGCTCGAGCGCATCAACGAGGCGTACGGCGACTACCGCAGCACGATCGAGCGTTACTGCGTCTCGAGGCAGGTTCCGTACTTCGCGGCTGACATCGACATGCCCTTCGACGAGCTCGTGCTGAAGGTCTTCCGCAGCGGAGGATTTCTGCGCTGATGGAGCTCGTCGGTCTGCCGCTCAGCACGCTCGCAGCGATCGGCGCCGGCGCCGCCGCGCTGACGATGCTGCTCTACGTGCTCAAGCTGCGGCGCCGTCCCGTGGCCGTGCCGTTCTCGCGGCTCTGGGACAGCGTGCTGCGCGATCGCGAGAGCAGCCAGCTTTTCTCCAGGCTGCGCCGCCTGCTCTCGCTCCTGCTTCAGCTCTGCCTGCTGGGTCTGCTCCTGTTCGCGCTCGGGCAGCCGGAGCCGTCTGCGCACGCCAGCGACGGCCGGCATCTGGTGCTCCTGATCGACGCCAGCGCCTCGATGAAGGCGACCGACGTCGCGCCCAACCGCCTCGGCGTCGCCAAGAGCGAGGCCAAGAAGCTGGTCCAGGGCCTGGGCCCATCCGATCGTCTCCTGATCGTCGAGCTCGGTGCCGTACCCACGCCGCTCTCCAACATGAGCGGCGACGCGGCGGAGCTCGAGCCAGCGCTCGAAAAGGTGCACGCGTCGGATACCAGGGCCGACCTCGAGCGCGGCCTCGAGTTCGCCGCGGACGCGCTGCGCGGCCTGCCCAACCCCGAGATCATCCTGGTCAGTGACGGCGCGCTTGGCATTCCCAAGGAGCTGCCGAGCGAGGTGAAGAACGCCGCGCTGCGCTACGTCCCGGTGGGCAAGAGCGGCAAGAACCTCGCCATCACCGAGTTTTCGGTGCGGCGCTACCCGCTCGACAAGAGCCGCCACGAGGCGCTGCTCGAGGTGACCAACACCAACGATCAGCCCGTCGACGCCGAGCTCAGCATCTACGGCGACGGCGCCGTGATCGAGACCGAGCGGCTCAAGCTCGGGCCCAACGAGCGCTTGCCTCGCGTCTACCCGAGCCTGGGCGGCGGCGGCCGCAAGCTCGAGGCGCGCGTGAAGTACTCGAACGGGCAGAGCGACGATCTACCCGCCGACGATCACGCCTTCGCGCTGCTTCCGGAGCGCCGTCGCGTGCGTGTCTTGCTCGTGACCACCGGCAACACGTACCTCGAAGCCGCGCTCTTGCTCGACGAGTACCTGGACGTCACCATGGTCGCGCCGAACGCCTACCCGCCGCGCGACGCCTTCGAAGTCACGATCTTCGACAGTGTGGCTCCGGCACCCGCCAAGCACACGGGCTCGCTGCTCTACATCAATCCGCCCGCGGCGGGCTCGCCGGTGAAGATCGGCAAGGCGCTCGAGGAGTTCGGCTTCGATACGTGGGACAAGAAGCACCCGAGCCTGCGCTTCTCGGCCATGGGCGACATCCAGGTCGCGGCCGGCAACGCGCTCGTGCCCGGCGAAGGCGATCAGGTGGTCGGCGCCAGCGACGAGGGCGCCATCCTCGTGTCGGGCATGCGCCAGGGCACGCGCTTCGTGGCCCTGGGCTTCGATCCGCGCCGCAGCGACTTCGTGCTGCGCGTCGCCTGGCCGCTGTTCGTGCTCGGCACCGTGCAGCACTTCGTCGAAGAGGACACGAGCTACATCTCGTCGTTCACGACCGGACAGGTCTGGAACATCCCGACGCCGGCGGTGGTCGAGTCGGCCAAGCTGGTCTCGCCCTCCGGCGCCGAGCACGTCGTGCCGGTCAAAGAAGGGCGCGCCGCGCACTTCGGTTCGGAGGCGGGCGTCTACAAGCTCGTGGCGGGTGACGGCACCGCGCAGACCGCCGTCGAGTTCGCGGCCAACCTGTCCGACCTCGAAGAGAGCAAGATCACGCCGCAGGCGACGCTCTCGATCGCCGGGCAGAAGACGTCCGCGCCGAGCGGCTTCTCCAGCGGTCCGCGCCGCGAGTACTGGATCATGCTGCTGATCGCCGCGATCGCGCTCAGCGCCCTGGAATGGCTGCTCTACCATCGCCGGGTGACGGTATGAGCCAGCGCTTGAAGAAGCTTCTCTGGGGCGCGTTCATCGTGCTCGTCGGTGTGGTCCTGTTCTGGGCCTACCGGCGCTACGCGCTCGGCGTCGCCGCGACGGACATGGAGTGGACGCGGCAGGGCATCGTCTACCGCCTGCTGCAGCCGACCTGGTTCGGCGTGCTGCTGATCACGCCTCTCCTCCTATTTATCCTGGGCCGCTCGCTCGCCGATTTGCCCTGGCAGCAACGGATCCTGGCGCTGCTCTTCCGGCTCGGCTTCCTGGCGCTGATCGCGCTCGGCCTCGGACGCCTGGTGCGCTCCGAAGAGACGCGCCGCATCTGCACGGTCGTTCTCGCGGACGTCAGCGACTCCGTCACCGACGAGGCGCTGCAAGACGCGCGCAAGACGATCGAGGCCACCTACCGCGCCAAGGGCGAGCAGGACATGGTGCGCCTGATCACCTTCGGCAAGCGCCCGCGCCTCATCGAGATCGAGAAGGACAAGGAGCTCGCACTCCCCGCTGATTTGCGCCACGGCAAGCCCGGCACCGCCAACGGCCCCGGCGCCGCCAGCGATCTCGCCGCGGCCTTGCAGCTCGCCTACGGCGTGTTCCCGCCCGGCTACCTGAAGCGCGCCATCGTGCTCAGCGACGGCGTCGAGACCGAGGGCGATGTGCTCGCCGAGGCCGGCCGCGCGCGCGGTTTCGGCGTGAAGCTCTACGCCACGCCCTACCGTCGCCCGCCGCCGCCCGAGGTCGCTGTCGCGGGCCTGCGCCTGCCCTCCAAGGTCGATGTCGGTCAGACCTTCAACGTCACCGCCGACATCCACGCCAGCCGCGCGAGCAAGGTGCGCGCCCGCCTGTACCAGGGCGAGGCGCTCAACGGCCTCGACTCCGTGCGCGAGCTCGAGCTCAAGGCGGGCAAGAACGAGATCGACTTCAAGAGCGTCGTCCGCGTCGGCGGCGAGGTCACCTACCAGCTGGCGGTCGAGCCGCTCGGCGAAGACAAGTTCAAGGACAACAACGGCTACAGCGCCACGCTCGACGTGCCCGGTCGTCCCTCGATCCTCTACGTCGAAGGCCAGCCTCAACGGGCCACGTATCTGGCCGGCGCCCTCGGCGCGCAGCAGTTCGACGTCGACGTGCGCAACCCCGCAGCGTTCCCTGCGTCGCTGAAGGAGCTCGAGCGCTACGACTTCGTGGTCCTCTCCGACCTGCCGCGCGAGGCCATCGACCCCGCCGCGCAGGAGCTGGTCGAGCGCTACGTGCGCGATCTCGGCGGTGGTTTCCTCTTTGCCGGCGGCGAGGCGGGCTACGGCCTCGGCGGCTGGGGCAACACCACGATCGAGCGCCTCCTCCCCGTCCGTATGGACGCCGAGCGGCGCAAGGAGATGCCCGACGTCGCCATGGCGCTCATCATCGATCGCTCCGGCTCGATGACGGGTCTGCCCATGGAGATGGCCAAGGCCGCCTGCGTCGCCACCCTCGGCACGCTCCAGGGCGACGACATGATCGAGGTCATCGCCTTCGACTCGACGCCGCAGCGCTTCGTCAAGCTGCAGCCCGCGCGCTACCGCGCCCGCATCCAGAACGACGTGGCGCGCATCCAGCCCGGCGGCGGCACCACCATCTTCAGCGCCCTCGACATGGGTTACCAGGATCTCTCGGTGATCCAGGCGCGCAAGAAGCACGTCGTGCTGCTCACCGACGGCCAGGATCCCACGCCGGGTATGCGCGATCTGGTGCAGGCCATGCTCGCCGAAGCCATCACGGTCACCACCGTCGGCCTGGGCGAAGGCGTGAACCACGAGCTCCTCCGCGGCCTGGCCGACGCCGGCGGCGGCCGTTACCACCACGTCCCGGACCCCAACAACCTGCCCCGCATCTTCACGCGCGAGACGGAGATCATCGCGCAGCAGGCCGCGGTCGAAGAGTGGTTCCCGGTCGAGCAGGTGGGCAGCGCCGACTTCCTCAAGGGCATTGCCGTCAGCGCGGCCCCACTGCTCCACGGTTACGTCTCCACGCAGATGAAGCCCTCGCCCGCGCAGCTCATCCTAGCCAGCGATCGCGGCGTGCCCATCCTCGCCCGCTGGCGCGCGGGCCTCGGCTGGTCACTGGCCTGGACCAGCGACGTCAAGAACCACTGGGCCATCGACTGGATCCGCTGGTCCGGCTACGGCAAATTCTGGGGCCAGCTCGTGCGCGAGCACATGCGCATCAAGCGCCGCCGCGAGCTCGACATGCGCACCGAGGTCTCGGGCTCGCACGTGCGCGCCACGGTCGACGCCTTCACCCCCGACGAACGCTTCGACAACGGCCTCGTCTCCAAGCTCGTCGTGGCCGGCGCCGGCGAAAAGGGCGAACGCCGCGAGGTGCCGATGAAGCAGATCGCGCCGGGTCGCTACGAAGCCGACTTCGACCTCGATCGCTTCGGCTCCTTCGTCCTGCGCGCCGAGCACGCCCGCAAGGACGAAAAAGGCGACCTCAAGCCCTTCGCTCAGTCCTTCGGTCACGTCTCCAACCCGTACCCGCGCGAGTACGCCTCCTTCGAGCCCGACATCGAGCGCCTGCGTCGCGCCGCCATCGCCGGCGGCGGCACCCTGGACCCCGACCCACGCACGCTCTTCGACCCTGGCTCAGAAAAGATCGTCCGCTACGCCGACCTCTGGCATCGCTTCATCATCGCCGCCATCGCGCTCTTCCTCCTCGACCTGCTCGTTCGCCGCGTCCGCATCTTCGACCGCAAGGTCGTCTCCCGCGCCCGCCGCTCGTCGCTGCCACCCCCCGCGCGCTAACCCACCCTGTTCGTTTGGTTGTTTGGGGGCGCGTTTCACGGC
>DATLIL010001224.1:0-1898 GCA_035539475.1 Polyangiaceae bacterium | reverse complement strand
GTTCGGGATGGCTCGGATGTCTGGTCGTTGCGGGCCACACCGTGTTTCGTCGCGCGCTTCCTGGTCAGTAGCCTTTGGATCGCGCTTGTAGCGTTATGTGAACTGGCCCGCGCCAGCGACCCGGTTACCGGAGGGACATCGAGGGTTTCGCGGCGCAGACCGCGTCCGCGTACGCCCAACCCGTGGACGCTCGAACGTGCGCATTCGTCAGGTGGATGGGTGTTCAGGAACCTCACGATCTTCAATCGAGCGAAACGCCCTGTTTCACGAGCGCCATGACCTCCGAGCGGCTGCTACACTCGGCCGCGCGTCGTGCCAGTGTCTGGAGAGCCGAACAGTTGTGGCGCCGAATGGCGTCACGAACACGTGCCGCCCGCACCGGGCTCATACTGAGCCGGCGAGCGCCCATTCCCACCAGCAGGCAAGCGGCCATGGGATCACCCGCGGCCTCGCCGCACACCGTGAGCGACTTGCCCTTGGTCGTCGCAGCGTGCACGACATGCTCCACGGCGCGCAGGATGGATGGCTGAAAAAAGGCGCTTTCGGCCAATGCGCCGGTGCTCCGCCGTTCCGTGGCCAGCATGAACTGCACGAGGTCGTTGGTGCCGAGTGAAATGAAATCGGCGACATCCAGTAGCTCATTGAGCTCGAAGAGCGCTGACGGCGTTTCAATCATCGCTCCGACCGGCGGTCTCGAGGAGCGACCGAGCCGCGTTGCCACTTCGTCGATCGCGGCGGTGGCGCGCTTGAAGTCGTCGGCGCAAACGACCATGGGCAGCAAGATTGCGACGTCCCCGGGTCCCGACGCTGCTTCCATGATGGCTTGCAGCTGAGTGGTGAACAGCTCCCTCTCGGCCAAAGAGAGGCTCAAGCCGCGGGTGCTCGATCGCATCCCGCGCAGTTCGGGCATAGGAAAGCGCGGTGTCTTGTCCCCGCCGAGATCCAGCGTCCTGATGACAATGGGAAGGTCCTTCAGTTCATCGAGGACGGCTCGATAAACCTCGCGCTGCGACTCCAGTCCCGGAGGCTCTTCGGATTGCAGGAAGAGGTACTCCGTTCGAAAGAGGCCGACGCCTTGCAAGTAGTGTCGGCGCACTTGGTCGACTTCGGAGAGTCGGCCAACATTCGCGAGCAGAGTGATGTCGACACCATCGGAGGTCGTGCACGCCCTCCACTCGTCCCCGACGATGCCGGCAGTGGCCAGGTCGTACGAATCCCGCACCATACCAAACGAGACTACCTGGGACGGCTCTGGATCAAGGACCAGATCGCCACGCTCGCCGTCGACCAACAAGCTCACGCCGTCCCTGACTCGTTCGAGCAGGCCCGGAATGTCCCCGACCGCAGGTATCCCCATGGAGCGCGCCAAAATTGCGGCGTGACCCGTGGGAGCTCCGTACTCGAGCGCCAGACCAGCCACGTGTGCGCGGTCGAGCCTCAACGTGTCCGAGGGGAGCAGCTGTCGCGCTACGACAATGGCCCCCGGCGGAAGCTGCTCGAGCATCGAGGCTGCACCGTGCCCCAAGTGTTTGAGCAGGCGTAGCTTGACGTCGAGGACATCGTGCGCCCGTTCACGCAGATACGCACTGACGGAGCTCGCGAGCAGACCGGTCATGTCGTCGGCTTCTCGTTCGATGGCAAGCTCGGCGTTGACGAGCTCGCGTTCGATGCGTTTGCGCAGCTTCAAGACGAACGCGGGGTCAGCGATGAGGGCGCGGTGCGCCGCAATGATCTCGGCTTCCGCCTCGCCGATGTCCGCTAGCACCCGCTGGCGGACCTGCTCGAGCTCGTCGATCGAGCCCTGCACGGCGCGCACCAGGCGCTCTTTCTCGAGCTCGACAGCGTCCGGGTCGATGCGGTAACACGGAACCTCCGGAGCCACTCGGGAGTGGTAGATT
>DATLIL010001223.1:0-14443 GCA_035539475.1 Polyangiaceae bacterium | reverse complement strand
TCGCGCCGAGCGGCAGCACCTCCAGATCGAACGGCGGTGTGTCCGAGCCGGGCCCCGCGCGCAACCCCGGCCTGCGCACGACCGCCCCTCCGGATTTCGCGGCCTCGACCGCCTCGTGCAGGTGAGCGGCCAGTCCGCCTCGTGCCATGCGCAGGACGTTGGCTTGCGGTTGGCCGGGAGCAGGCTCGAGATACGCGCCGGTCCTGCCGCGAAACTGGACGATTTCGAGGCGATCGTTGACCACCACGCCCGGCGGAGCAAATCGCGCCAGCAAGAGATGATCCGCTTGTCTCTGCGCGTCCCGCGCGCGGTCGCGGCGCTCGGGGGGCCTCTTCTCGACGTGCCGCTGCCCGGCGTCGACGCCCACCGGCAGTGGCTGCGCGAACCTGGGGCTGTCACCCGTCTTCACGAAGATGCGGTGCACCTTGTCGACCGGAACGAAGAGATCTCGGAATCCGCCGATCGCCTCGCTCCGTCCCAGAAACAAGTACCCGTGCGGGTTGAGGCAATAGTGCATCATCGGAATGATGCGCCGCTGCAGCTCGGCGTCGAAGTAGATGAGGACGTTGCGGCAACTGATGAGGTCGAGCTTGGCGAAGGGCGGATCGCGCGTCAGGTCATGCTTGACGAAGACACAGAGGTCACGGACCCGCTTGCCGATGCAATACCTCCCGTCGTCCAGGCGTTCGAAGAATCGGGTCAGGCGCTCGGGGGGGACGTCGGCCAGGGCGGACTCCGCGTAGATCCCCTGGCGCGCGATCTCGATGGCCTCGTTGCTCAGGTCGCTGCCGAAGACCTTGATCGAGACGTCGTCCGACCTATCCAGGGACTCGAGCAGACACATGACGAGCCCGTAGGCCTCCTCGCCCGTCGCGCAGCCCGGGACCCACATTCTGATCGAGCGGTCGCCATCCTTCCGCTGCACGATCTCCTTGAAGACGTGCTCCTTGAGCGCGGCGAACGCCTCCGCGTCGCGGAAGAACGAGGTGACGTGGATGAGCATGTCCTGCGCCAGCGCTCGCGCCTCTCCCGGCTCGTCCTGCAGGGTGCCGGCGTAGTCGGCGATGGTGTCCACCTGGCGTAGCGCCATGCGCCTCTCGATCCGGCGCAGGACGGTCGTGCGCTTGTACCCGCTGAAGTCGACACCAGCGTGCCGGCGCAGGGCCGAGAAGATCGAGATTAGCGCCCGCTCCTTGAGCGAATCTGGTTCGCTCGGCGTGCTCTCGGCGCCCTGTCTGGCGAGCACGTAGTCGTGTCGGCTCAGGCGAGCGAGCTCCTTGGCGATGCGCTCGGGGTCGCCGCAAAAGTCGACCACGCCTGCCGCGATGGCGCTTTCAGGCATGCTGCGGAACTGCGCGGAGTCCGGCTGCTGCGCCATGGCGATTCCGCCTTCGGCCTTGATCGCCAAAAGCCCGCTGGTGCCATCCACACCCGAGCCGGACAGGACGACGCCAATGACCCGGTCACCGGCATCTGCCGCCAGTGAGCGGAAGAAGGAGTCGATCGGTAGGTGGAGGTTCCCTGTTCTTTGCCGCGGCACGAGCATGAGGACGCCATGCTCGATCGTGAGATCGGATCCGGGCGGAATCACGTGGACGCGATTGGCCTCCAGGCGCATCGCGTTCGTTGCCTCGACAACCGGGAGATCCGTCTTCCCCTCGAGGACGCTCGTGAGCAGGCTGGGTCGCTCCGGGTCGAGGTGCTGGATCACGACGAAGGCCATGCCGGGCTCTGCCGGCAGTCGGGAGAACAGTTGCCGCAAGGCCTCGAGCCCGCCCGCCGACGCGCCGAGCGCGACGACCGGAAAGGACGGTGCGCTAGAAGTCGTTTCGTCGTCTTTGCTTGTCACCTTGCTCCCAGCGGGCTCGTGGTGCCCCTGTCGCCAGGGGAAACGTCAAAGACCGTGAGTCAACCTAGACCTCTGCGAAGGCTGCGGCAATGCACACGGTGTGATTTTGCCGTGGCGCGCTGCAGAGCGCAAAAGTGCGCGTCAACCGTGCCCCTCGCCTAGCCGGACCCGTCGCTACCCGGGGCGAACGCCAGCCATCTCTCGTTGGCATCGGTCTTCGGCATGGCCGTTGCCGTTGGTGCGAAATTGGGCAAAGGCGGCCGGGTCGTCGAACCGGGTGCTAGGCGATACGCCTGGCTTCCAGCACTGCGATGCGTGACCGAATGCTACAGCGTCGGCGGGGTCATGGGTCACGACCACTGCTGGAGTTTGAGCCCGCTCAAGTAGGAAACCAGGAACGCACGAACGGTGACCGGCTGCGACTAGCCGTACCCGCGACGGTCCGCGGCTGGGCTCAGGTGCTGGGCAGCTTGTGGAGGCTGTTGCCGCTGTCCCTGTCGGCGGTCGTCTGGAGCTCACCGCTCACGACGCGCACGTAGCAGCGGCGGTCGCTCTCCTTGACGTAGTAGCTCCGCTTGCTGCTGTTGATGTCCCGAACGACGTCGACCAGCTTTCTCGGCGACCAGGCTTCGGTCGGGTTGCACAACGCAACGATGTTGCCGCTCTTGTCCCGCTTCGTGGAATTGACCCTTCGATCCATGTCTTACCTCGATGTTCGCGCGTTGCGCGCCCGTGAATGAGAGCGTGGTGCTCCGCTCAGGTCCGGCCTGGCGACACTCTTTTTTGCCGCGCAAACGCGCTGGCGCGGTGATCGATTCCGGTCGGACGACGAAGCATAGCACGATCGCACGCGCGCACTCGGGTAATAGCGCGCGTTGCACGCGGACCGCCACGAGCGCATGGTGGCTCATCGGCTCGTTTCGGACCTATCCCCGAGCGACGAGTCACGAATAGTGAACGCCGAGGCGAAGGCTCCTTGGCCCGACCCTGGCCGAGGAGGCCCCATGGAACAAGCTGAAGCTCGAGCCGACATCGCCGTGGCGATGATCGGAAATCACCTGCCCCGGCGCTGCGGGATCGCCACCTTCACGAGCGATCTGAGCTCGGCCATCACTGCCGAATTTCCTGAGCTCGAGTGTCTGGTGCTGGCCATGAACGACGGTGGCCGGCGCTATGCGTACCCCGCGTGCGTTCGCTTCGAGCTCGCAGAGAGCGACGTCGCGTCGTACCGGCGCGCTGCAGACTTTCTCAACGTGAACGGTGTGGACGTCGTGTCTCTGCAGCACGAGTACGGCATCTTCGGCGGTAAGGCGGGTTCCCACGTGCTGGCGCTGGTTCGTGAGCTCCGCATGCCCGTGGTCACCACCCTGCACACGGTGCTGCCGGAGCCGGGGCCGCACCACCGCGACGTGATGAACGAGCTGATCGAGCTGTCGGAGCGAGTCGTGGTGATGAGCTCACGCGGCGCCGACCTGCTCAGCGCCGTGCATCAGGTGTCGCGGGAGAAGATCGAGGTCATTCCCCATGGCATTCCTCAGGCACCACCTGCCCGCCGCAGCAAGCACCAGCTGGGAGTCGACGGTAGACCCGTGATTCTCACGTTCGGCTTGCTGTCCCCGGACAAGGGCATCGAACACGTGATCGATGCCCTGCCGGCCATCGCCCAGCGCTTTCCGGAGGTGCTCTACATCGTGCTCGGTGCAACCCATCCGCACGTCAAGGAGCGGCACGGCGAGAGCTACCGACTCAGCCTCGAGCAGCGAGCCGAGCGACTCGGCGTGGAAGGAAACCTCATCTTTCACGATCGCTTCGTGAGCCAGAGCGAGCTCGTCGAGTTCCTGGCCGCCGCGGACATCTACGTCACGCCTTACCTCAAGGCCGAGCAGGTGACGTCAGGAACCCTGGCCTACGCCGTGGGGGCAGGTAAGGCCGTGATCTCCACGCCCTATTCCTATGCACGCGAGCTCCTGGCCGACGGACGCGGCGTGCTCGTGCCCTGGCGTGATGCGGGCGCCATAGCCCGCGAGGCCATCGCCATCTTGGGCGACGACGTCATGCGTCGGGACATGGGTGCACGCGCTGCGGCCTTTGCGAGCGACATGGCGTGGCCGGCCGTTGCCAGGCGCTATCACGATTGCTTCGACCGCGCGCGAGGCGGTCACGCTTCTCGTCGTCGCGCGGTCTTCCAGGCAAAGACACTGGCCAGGCGGCCCGCGGAGCTGCCCGAGACGAACCTCGAGCACATCGGCTCCATGACGGACAGCACCGGGATGCTGCAGCACGCCGTGTTCAGCGTGGCCCGCTACGATGACGGCTACTGTCTCGATGACAACGCGCGGGCACTCCTGCTGATGACGCTGCTAGAGGACGCTGGAACCGAGGACGGGAAATCAGTGAGGGCCCTGGCGTCTCGCTATCTCGCCTTCGTCTACCACGCGTTCGACGATCGGTCGGGCCGGTTCCGTAACTTCATGAGTTATGCTCGGGCCTGGGACGACGGCGTCGGCTCCGAGGACAGCCACGGCCGCGCGATCTGGGCGCTGGGCGCGGTGGTTGGTCGCTGCAAGTATCCGGGCAAGGAGAGCCTGGCGGGCAGCCTTTTTCGGCGCGCGCTGCTCGCGATTGAGCGATTCACGAGCCCGCGCGCCTGGGCCTTTGCGCTCCTTGGAATCGCGGAATACCTGCGTGCCTTCCAGGGCGACAGCAGCGTGCAGTCCACGCACGGACTCCTGGCGGGCCGCTTGCTCGATCTGTTTCAGAGCACCAGCAGCGCCGACTGGCCATGGTTCGAAGACCACGCCACGTACGAAAACGCTCGCTTGTCACAGACCATGATCGCGTCGGGAGTCCGGCTGGGCCACGAGGAGATGACTCGAGCCGGGCTGAGAACGCTCGAGTGGTTGATCTCGGTACAGCTCGTGGACGGCCATTTCGCGCCGATCGGCTGCAACGGCTTCTACCCGCGCGGACAATCCAAGGCGGTGTTCGACCAGCAGCCGATCGACGCCTGGGCCACGGTCTCTGCCTGCCTCGAAGCGCGCCGGGCAACCGGCGACGAGCGCTGGCTACAGCACGCGCGCCGCGCGTTCGGCTGGTTCCTCGGGCAGAATCATCTGCAGCAGTCGCTCTACGACGCCTCCACCGGCGGTTGTCGCGACGGCCTCCACGTCGAGCGCGTCAACGAAAACCAGGGCTCGGAGTCTACGCTCTCGTTTCAGCTCGCCTTGCTGGAGATGCGGGAGGTCGAGCCGGCTCGCGCCGTGCGATTGGTGAGTTCGGCTCCGCACTGACGCCCTCCGTTAGCCCGTACTTTCCGTTGCGACGTAACCGCGGAGGCGCGCCTCGACGCCTGCCGCGCTGGAGATCGCCAGGATGGCATCCATGCTCGATCGCAGGGGACCCAGAGGCACACGCGCCAGTGCGCGCTTGAGTCCCGGGATGACGCGCGGGGTGACGCTGAGCGCGTCGACGCCCATGGCGAGGAGCACGATCGCCAGGTCGGGACGGGCGGCCATCTCGCCGCAAACGGTGACCGGTTTGCCCGCACCGCGCGCCTGGGCGATGACGCGCATGATCATGCGCAAGATGGCGGGATGGTAAGCATGCCTCTCCGAGTTCATCCTCGGGTCTTCGCGATCGACGACGAGCGAGTACTGAACGAGGTCGTTCGTGCCGATCGAGAAGAAGTCGACCTCTGCGGCGAGCTCCGCGACGAGCTCGACCGCGGCGGGAGTTTCGATCATCGCTCCGTAGCAAACCGAACGGTACGCGCCCGCCGCCAGCGACGAGGCGGCGAGTTGCTTGATGCGCACCACGTCCTCCAGCGAGGTGACCATGGGGATCAGGATACGCAGATCCTTCGCCACGGCCGCGAGCGCGAACGCGCGAACCTGATCGCGCAGGACGTGGGGATAGTCGAAGAGAACGCGGATCGAGCGATATCCATGGAAGGCGTCACGGGCGACGCCGAGTTCCACCTGGGGGAGGAACTTGTCGCCGGCGAGGTCCAGGATTCGGAACGTGACGGGCGCGCTGGGAAAGGCGTCGAACGCCTTGGCGTAGATCCGCGTTTGCTCCTCGATGCTAGGCAGAGCGTCTCGCACGATGAACGGGAACTCCGTTCGGTAGAGGCCGATCCCGTCGGCCCCGTTCTCGCGCGCGATCTCCAGGTCCGCCCCGAGCGCGATGTTCGCCTGGAGTAGAAAGCGAGCGCCGTCTGCGGTCCGCGCCGGCTGATCGCGGTAGCGCGCGAACTCCGATTGCGCGCGCTCGGCCACTCGAGCGCGCTGCTCGTACTCGGCTCTCGTCTCCGCGCTGGGGCGCACGACGACGAGGCCCTCGTCACCATCGACGATCACGAGATCTCCGACGACGACCTGCCCAGCGACGCCCTCGATGCCGGAGACTGCCGGAACGCCGAGTGCGCGGGCCAGCAGGGCGCTGTGCGACGTCGGGCCTCCGAGCTCGCTCGCGAGACCCAGCGCACCACGAGTCTTCAGCTCCACGACCAGCGACGGGGTCGTACGGTTGCTGATGACCACGCGGGCGTCGATGCTGCCCTGGCGTTCGACGCCGAGCACGTGACCGAGGATCCGGCTTCGCAGGTCCTCCATGTCCTCCACGCGCTCCTGAACGTACGGATCGCGCACCGCGCGCAGCCGACGCACGACCTCGTCGAACGTCTCATCGATGGCGATGGGCGCCGGACGGCCCGCTGCGATGCCTTGGTCAATCAGCTTCGTCAGCATCGCGTCGCTCAGCATCAGCAAGTGTGCTCCAAAGATCAGGGCTTGCTCTTCCCCGATTTCGTTGGCGGCGGCGGACTGGAGTCGGATGAGGTCGTTCTGCGTCTTCTGCAGCGCGTCGCGCACCCGCGCGGTTTCGGCGTGGGCTCCCCGGTAGGTCGTGTCGCGATGCACGAGGGCCCGCGGGAAGACGTTGCGGAACGTGGCAGCCCCGATCGCGATGCCGGGCGACGCGGGGACGCCGCGAAGGATGAGCTGCTCCGTCGAGGGCTGCCAATCGCCCGCCGCATCGGGCTCGCCCGTCGTGGTCTCGGCTCCCTCGATCGCCTCGATCACGCGCGCGCTCTCGATCAGCTCGACTATCTGCGACGCGACGCCCGAAAGCCGCATGATCTCCTCGGTCGTGAATGGCGATCCGCCTGCTCGCCGCGCCACGATCGCGCCGATCGCGTGGTTGATGGCGGCCACCGGAACGGCGACCATAGGGGGCGTATTCGGCTCGTTCGTCTGGGGCAGAACCTCGCCCAGCGTCCGCTCCGCGAGCGCCTTGGCTCGGTCCGTGTCGGCCTGTTCCGGGACCGGACCGTAGTGCCCACGCGGCTCGAGCCCATCCTTTCTTCGTTGAACGAAGATCGTGCACTCCTCGGCTCCCAGCTCCTCCGCGATGACGCGCACGGCGGAGTCCAAGGCGCCGGACGGGGATCGAGCCTTGTCCAGCATTTCCATCAGGCGAGCGTGAACGTCCATTCAGCGAATCCGTGAAGTCCGACGGCGGCGTGCAGCTTACCCCGCCGGTGCTCCTAAGGTCGTCACGCTGTGGCGAGATGCCAGTAGGCCTCGCGCGTGTCATCGTCACCAAGCGACCCGAATTTTCGATCGCCTGTAGTCCCAGGTTGGTGTGCGCGCCCATCTTCGCTTCGCGCGAACCATCAGGTTGAAAGTACGCTCGCAGCCGCTTCCCAATCCCAGGCGTTTCCGAGGGCTGCCCTCGGCGGCGCGGATTTGGACCAACGTTCCCATGCGGACCACGTTGAAAGCTGCACCCGTGGCGGTGCTCGTCTCGATGATCTGGCTGGCGCCTGGCTGCGGCGGTGACGATGACTCCGAGGAAGGCTCGGGGGGCAGCGCCGGAACGAATGTCAGGGGCGGTTCCACCGGCGATGGCGGCGAGCCCGCGAGCAATTCGGGTGGCACCGGCACCGGCGATGGCGGCGCCAGCGAAGGCGGCAACCCGAGCACGGGACAGGGCGGTGCCAGCGAAGGCGGCACCGCGGGCGCAGCCATGGGCGGCCCGGGAGGAGCAGCGCCAGACTGCCTCGGCGATCCCTTGTCACCGGGCGAATTCGTCAGCTACACCGAGGGCTTCGTACCCTCTCCCGACGCGACCAGCACCGACGGCTCGGGCGCCGTCTACGTCTTCAATCTGCCTCCGGGCAACGTCGAGGTCGACGCCACCATCGACGGTTACTCGTTGCGCGAGCACACGATTGAAGTCCGGGCCAACGTGATCACGATCACCAGCGTCATTCCATGATCCCGGGCCATAGTCGACGCGTCGTCTCGAGTAGTCGCTGAGCGTTGCTTCGATAGTCGCGGCAGCTATAGTCCGCCCATGGAGACCCGAAGACTGGGCACCTCGGACCTCGAGCTCACGGTCATCGGGCTCGGTGCCTGGGCCATCGGCGGCTCGGGCTGGGAGTACGGCTGGGGCGCGCAGGACGATCGCGAGTCGGTCGCCGCGATCCGTCGCGCCCTCGATCACGGCATCAACTGGATCGACACCGCAGCCATCTACGGTCTCGGGCACTCCGAGGAGATCGTCGCGCGCGCGCTCGATGGCATCGCGCGGCGCCCGTACGTGTTCACCAAGTGTGGCCTGGTCTGCGACGCGCGGGGCGCGCCGGAGCGTAACCTCAGCGCGGCGTCGCTTCGCGCCGAGTGCGAGGCGAGTCTTCGGCGTCTGCGCGTCGAGGTGATCGACCTATACCAGGTGCACTGGCCGAACCCGGACATCGTCGAGGCGTGGGAGACGCTCGCCGCGCTACGTCGCGAGGGCAAGGTGCGCTGGATCGGCGTCTCGAACTACTCGGTCGCACAGATGGACGCGATCCGGCCGATTGCCCCGATCACGTCGCTCCAGCCGCCGTACTCCCTCCTCGACCGCAGCATCGAGGGCGGCGAGCTCCCGTACTGCCGTGAGCACCAGCTCGGCGTTATCGTGTACTCGCCGATGGGCTCGGGGCTGCTGAGTGGAACGATGACCGCCGAGCGCGTCGCCGCCCTGCCCGCCGACGACTGGCGCCGCCGTAACCAGGAGTTCCAGGCGCCGCGCCTCGCGCGCAATCTCGCCCTCGTCGACGTGCTCGCCGAGGTGGGCGCAGCGCACGGCCGCAGCGCAGGCGAGGTGGCCATCGCCTGGACACTGCGCCGTTCCGAGGTCACGGGGGCGATCGTCGGGGCACGCAGCGCGGCGCAGGTCGATGGCTGGGTCGGCGCCGCCACGCTGCGCCTGAGCCCCGACGAGATTGCGCGCATCGACGCCTTCGTGACTGCGAGCCCATAGCGCGAGGGAGGGCGTGCAGAACCCAATGCGGAGCTTCGTGGTTATCGGGCAGACAGCAAGGGCTTCGGCCGACTTTCTGCTTGATGACCTGCCGGGTTCGAGCGGCCGCCTCGACGTACTGCTGCGCTGCGTGCGTGCCGCGCTGCTCTATTCTCACGGCCTGCGCTCGGCCGTCCGTGTGTACCTGGTGCTGCGCGGGGGACCGGCCGCGCCGCGTGTGCTGCGCATAGACAGCAAGAGCGCGCGATTCATTCGCCCCGACGAGCGCAGCCTGGCGCTGCTGGTGCAGAAGACGCTCGCGGCTGCGCCCGAGGAGCTCGGCAGTGAGTTCGTCGAGCTCAGGCCTGGCGTCTCGCTGGCGCGCGGCGATCTCGACTGTGTACTTCTGGACCTCGGCGGAACCGCCCTCTACGTGCTCGAAGAGCAAGCACAGGACGTTCGTAGCGTTGGGCGTCGGTACGACAACTCTGCCTACTTCCTCGGTGATCACCTCGGCTTCGAGCCGGCGGACCGCGAGCGCCTCTCGGCGTTGGGCGCCACGGCAGTCAGCATTGGCCCGCTGAGCTTGCACTCGGACGACGCGATCGCCATCCTGTCGAACGAGCTCGATCGCCTCGAAGTGAAGGAGCGGCCCTAGGCACGTTGGGATCGACCCGGTGCTGGTAGTAGAGGTCGATCACGTCGACCGTCATTTGGGCTGGATTGCCTTGCGCCTGCCAGGTGCTTTCTTTGGCGCCTTCGCCGGCTTCTTAGTCTTGGGTTTGGGGGTTGGCAGCTCGTCGGCCGTGAGCCGCATCAGCTCGGACAAGAAGTCTCCATCTTCGCAGCGGTCGCCGCTGATCAAGAACCAGGGCTTGGCTCCCGGATACGGCGCACCTTCCTTCGGTTGGCCGATGTGCGCCCTCCCAGCCTTGGTCGGCTTGACGAACAGCTGGTCGTCGCAAAACAGCGCGACCACCTTCCCGCGCAGGTAGATCGCGAACTCTCCGAACATCTTACGCGCCGAGACATCGCCGGCCTGCGCCATTTGCTCGAGCACGAAGTCGACATTGCCTTGTTTGGAAGTCACGACCTTCTACGCTCTAATGGATTCAGCTCCGACGCACTAGACTGAGCTCCAATGAAAAGGCCCGCCCTGGTGAGAGGGGCGGGCCTTTCGCCTAGCTGAGCTCGGCTAGCGAGCTTCGCTTTACCAGGTCACTCGAATGCTGGAGGGGCCTCCGTTGTTCATGATTTCGACGTAGTTGCAGGAGCTGCTCACCGAGCCGACCCACGCACCCCAGCCGCTCTTGACCTGTTCGGCTCCGCCGCAGAGCTTGTATTTGGCGTTCGTGGACTGGTTGTTGTCGGTGTACAGGTTTCCGCTGGAGGGTGAGGGCGTCAGACAGAACTTCTGGTAGCTGTTCGTGATCGTGAAGGCCACGTTCGAGCTGATGTTGATGCAGGCTCCGCCGCCGGCAGCGGTGGTCGCGTTGACAGATGCCTGGGAGGAGTTGTTGCCGGCCGCGTCGTATGCCTGGACCTTGAGCGTGTAGGCGGTGCTCGCGGTCAGGCCGCTGAACGTGTAGCTGGTCGAGGTCGTGGTGCCGAGATCGGTGGTGCCCAGGAACACGCGGTAACCGGTGACGCCGACGTTGTCGGTCGAGGCCGCCCAGCCCAGCGTGATCGCGCTGGACGTGATGTTGGACGTGGCCAGACTGCCCGGAACGCTCGGAGCCGTCGTGTCGGCGGCGGCCGCCGTGGTCGCGTTGACGGACGCCTGTGCGGAGTTGTTGCCGGCCGCGTCGTAGGCCTGGACCTTGAGCGCGTAGGCAGTGCTCGCGGTCAGGCCGGTGAACGTGTAGCTGGTCGAGGTCGTGGTCCCGAGATCGGTGGTGCCCCGGAACACGCGGTAGCCGGTGACGCCGACGTTGTCGGTCGAAGCCGCCCAGCTCAGCGTGACCGCGCTGGAAGTGATGCCGGACGTGGCCAGGCTGCCCGGAACGCTCGGAGCCGTCGTGTCGGGGGCGGCCGCCGTCTGAACCCTGAGCGAGGTAGTGTCGTTGTTCCAGGTACCCGAGGTGCGCCCGGCCGTCGAGCTCGCCAGATCGCTCACGTCGCCGGTGAACGTCCCGGCGAAGCCGCCGAAGTCGATGTGCTGGTAGAGGACGACCTGGTAGCCCGGCGAGACCTTGAGCGACGAGATCTGGTCATTGGCAATGCCGAGGGCGTTGAGCTGGCCCATGTTGTAGTCACCCAGCGCAAGACCCGCTGACACGCCTGCGTACGCAGGATCGTGATAGACCGTGACGGGGCTTCCGGCCGAGTTCACCTTGAGCCAGTTCATGTTCTGACCACCCGAGGTGAAGCGGATGCGCAGGGTGCGGTTGCCCGCGGTCATGTTGAACGAGCTCGTGGTGAAGTCCTGCCAGGTCTGCCAGCCGCCGGTGTTTCCGGTCGTTTTGGTGGCTACCACTACGCCGTCGACGAGGATTTCGTAGGTCGAGTTCGCGGTCGTGGCGCTGCGCGTCGTGACCGTGTAGGCGCCCGTGGAGGGCACATTGATCAGCCACTCGAGGTAGTCGCCGTTGTCGATCCAGCCGATGTTCTTGCCGCCGCCGGTGTCGGTGGTGGCTTCCAGGCTGCAGGGGGCTTCTCCACCGGTAGAACCGACGTTGTAACAAGCCTCGTAGCTCTCTGCCTCGAGGTTGCTCGCAATGCTGCGGCCGGGCGGTGGTTGCCCGCCGCCGCCGCCACCGTAGCCGGCGAACAGGTTCTTCAGATCACCGAGGCTCTGGCGGCAGCTGCGCGGGGTGGCGCCATCGCCCCGGCACAGACCCCAGTACTCCTCGTTGAAGGTCAGGTCGGGGTAGGGGCCGCCGCCGGGGGCGACGCCGCCGGTCTCCTGGTTGCAGGCATTGCCACTGCCCATCTTCCACCAGCCGTCGGAGAACGAGAAGATGCTGCCGCCGACGATCTTGTGACTCGCCGTGCCGTTGGCACCCGTGGTCGCGTTGTCGAGGATCATCTTGAACAGCGTGTTGTTGCCCACGCGCTGCGACACCTCGTCCTCGACGCCCGTGGTCGCGTTGAAGGCGTCGGCGCCGAACTCGCTCATGTAGAACGGCTTGGTGCTGTATTGCGGGTGCAGGTTGAAGATGTTGTCGAGCGAGAGCTGGTTGTAGATCTGGTACGAGATGATGTCGGCGGTGAGCTGACCGACTTTGTTGATGTCCCAGGTGTTGCCCCAGGAAACCGTCACGGGCTTGTCGGTCAGGGGCCGCACCTTGCTGGTCACGTAGTTGGCGTGCTGGACGACATTGTCCACCGTCCAGCCGTTGCTCCAAGCGCCGCCGGGGTCGGCCGTGTAGAAGAAGTTGTAACGGACCTCGTTACCCACCCCCAGCGCGATCACCGCCGGGTGATTGGCGAGCATCGTGATGCGATCCTTGGCGGCCTGAGTGAAGTCACCCGTGGACGGCAAGATGTTGGTGCCGCTGTAGCCCGCGCCGGTCCAGGTCGAATCGCCGGGCGCCGAATGCACCGCGAGGATCACGCGAATGCCCCTGCTGTAGAAGGCATCGAGCTGAGCAAGCGTGATTTGACCGCCGTCCGCCAGGCCCGACTTGGCGCTGGTGAAACCGTAGGTGCGGATGGTGTTGAAGCCGTTGTCCTTCATGATCTGGGCATCGCCGGCTGCGCGCTCCCAGTTGTACTGCGTGTACCACTCACAAGGCTCACTCGGGTCCCAGTTGACGCCCTTCATCAGCCAGGGATTGCCGTCGACGTACCAGGTGTTCCCCGATACGTACGAAACCGAGTTGAGGGCTTGATGAACCTGGCCCAGAGACGCCTCGTCGCCGAGTTCGCTCACATCGTCGCCGTTCATGCAGCCGGCGAGAAAGGCAGCGGTGAGGAGCGCTGAAAAGGCTAACGGCGTCCTGGATATCTTGTTCATTTTTGGCGACTCCACCCGGGTTCTGTGAGGGGTTGAGCCCGGCACAAGTGCAACCTGCATGCCGTGTTCGCGGCGCCGCTGGCGCAGGGAATAACAGGCCACTTCGCAACATGAGATCACCAATGAAACCGCGCCCCTGCGCATCTAGCGCACGGCGATTGCTCAACTTGCTCGCGTTGCGCTAGTGCGCGAGCAATGTGAAATGGTCAGAGCGGCTTCACGATCCAATCCCAGGCGTGCCCGAGGGCTGCCCTTGGCGGCGCGGATTTGCTAAGCACCGACGTCCCATGCGAACCATTTTGAAAGCTGCGCCCCTGGCGGTGCTCGTCTCGATGATCTGGCTGGCGCCTGGCTGCGGCGGTGACGAAGACTCCGACGAAGGGTCGGCGGGCAGCGCCGGCACGAATGTCAGGGGCGGTTCCACTGGCAACGGCGGCGAGCCCGCGAGCAACTCCGGTGGCACCGGCGCTACCGGTACGGGAGAGGGCGGCGCGAGCGAAGGCGGCAACCCGGGCACGGGACAGGGCGGCGCGAGCGAAGGCGGCAACCCGGGCACGGGACAGGGCGGTGCCAGCGAAGGCGGCAACCCGGGCACGGGACAGGGCGGAGCAGCGCCCGACTGTCTCGGCGATCCCTTGCCGGAGACGGCGCCCGACAACGTCGTCGTCTCGGGCCTGGTGACGACGTTGGGCAACGTGATCATCAGCGGCGTGCTGGTCGAGGGCCGCGCAGCCTCCGGCGACGGGCTACTCGACGACGACACCAGCGGCCTCAACGGCTACTACGAGCTCACGCTCCCCACCGGCGGTGCTCCGCTCGGCGCCTACCTGTTCGTGAGCGCCGACGGCAGCGTCGACACCTACGTCTACCCCCCCCATCCCTTCGTCGATGACGACGAGCTCGATGTGCCGCTGATCACCAGCGCGCTTCGTACAGGGATCGCGGACGAGGCCAATGTCGCGCTCCAAGCGGACAAGGGGCTGCTCTACGTGTTCGTGCTCGACTGCAACGGCGACCCGGTCCAAGGCGCGACCGTCACCACCAATCCAGCGGGCGAATTCGTCAGCTACACCGAGGGCTTCGTACCCTCTCCCGACGCGACCAGCACCGACGGCTCGGGCGCCGCCTACGTCTTCAATCTGCCTCCGGGCAACGTCGAGGTCGACGCCACCATCGACGGTTACTCGTTGCGCGAGCACACGATTGAAGTCCGGGCCAACGTGATGACGATCACCAGCGTCATTCCCTGATCTCACATTGAAGGCCCGGCTACTCGAGACCGTCGGATGCTGACCACGAAGAATCCGCCAAGCGAGTGCACGACGATTTCGAGAGGGCCCTCGCCGTCG
>DATLIL010001222.1:0-4136 GCA_035539475.1 Polyangiaceae bacterium | reverse complement strand
AGAGCGTGCCGCCGGCTTCGAGCGAGGCGCCGCGGATGCCGCACCAGAAGGTGCTCGCCGCGATATCGAGCCAGTCCTTGTCCGGGCTGATCTGCACCATCGGGTACTTCCACAGCGTGAGGTCGAATTCGCTGTATGGGGAGCCCCACCACCACAAGCTTCCATCGTCTTTGATGCCCGCGACGGGCGACCCCGACGCGAGCTTCTTCCAGCCGCTCGTGCCGTCTTCCGGTGAGCCCCCTGCGACGAGCACACCGCCTTCGCGGATGCCGGCCAGACGCCCGTCGGTGTGGATCTCCTGCCAATCGTCGATGTCACCTGCCGGGACGGGGTGGTCCACGATGTTGCCGGAGCCGTCACCCAGCGGAGCGTGACCCCAGCAGCGGAGCGAGCCGTCCTCGTAGTTGGCGCAGCCGGCCGACACTTCCGAGTACCCGCCGCCCTCGTCGATGGGCATCATCACGAACACGCTGACACCGTCGCGCATTTCAGCGCCCAGGCAGTACAGCCTGCCGCCGGCGCGCGTGCCGCACACGAGGTCCTCGTGACCGCCGAGCTCTTCCCAGTCGGCGCGATCGTCGACCAGGACTGGTTCGGCGCCGAAACGGTAGCCCCAGCACCAGAGCGTGCCGTCATCGTGGATGGCGCACGTGTCGTTCGCGATGGTGAAGTCGCGCCAGGGGCCTGCCGCTGCGACCGGGACCGGCAAGGGGCGGTTTTCATTGGTGCCGTCGCCGAGCTGACCGCTGTAGTTGGCGCCGAAGCAGTGCAGCGAGCCGTCCTGCTTGCCGGCGCAGGCTGACGTGCCGCTGTTCACCACCTTGGTCCAGTCGCTGTCCGTTCCGACCTGGATCGGTTCGGTGACGACCTTTTCCGTGGAGCCAGCGAGCAGCGACGCGACGTAGCCGTGACACCAGAGCGTGCCGTCGTGTTTGACGCCGCAGACCGCACTCGTACCGGTGCTGATGTTGGCCCACTCTTCGGCACCGCCGTCGATGGGCTGCGGCTCGAGATCCAGCTTGTAGGCGTCGCCCGTATAAAAATGCCCGAAGCACCACAGGCTGCCGCCGCCGCGCAGACCGCAGCCCGTGTACGGCCCCATGCTGATGCTCGTCCAGTCGGCGTCGTCCCCCAGCTGCTGCGGGTAGCGCGCTTCTTGCCAGGTCGGCGTCATCGCACTCCAGCCCCGGCCCCAGCACCAGAGCGTGTGATCTTCACGCACGCCACAACGGGCCAGGCCGACGTCGGAGGTGAGCCACTCGTCCCAGCAGCTACCGGACTCGGCCTGTTTGCCGCGGCACTGTTTGGGGGCTCGCTCCGGCAGTTCAACCGGCGGCTCCACCGGTGGCGTCACGGGCGGTGTCCCAACCCGGATCGGCGCAACGGTCTCGGGAGGCGGGCCGACGGGAGCCTCGTCCGTGGTCGTTTCCGTGTGACCGGAAGCCGCTGGCCGCCCCGCAGGCGCGCTTCCCTGCAGCGTCCCTTTCCAGCCAACTTCAGGCTCGTTGGGGGCGGGAGCGGTCGCGGAGAACTCACCGCCCTGACCGGGATTGCCAGGGGCACAGGCACCAAGGAGGAGTGATGCGAGAATGAAACGAGCACGCATGGGGGCTTCTCCTGCCCGTGTGTTCCCGTGCGTGATCGGGTCAGCGCGGCGCCAAGAACTGTGCGCAGAGGTGCGCTGGCTGGTTCTCAGCGCATGGCCGGCGCGTGTGACTACAGGCGGCGAGCAGCGGCAGGGCGCAGGTTAGCTGCCGTGAGCGAGTCAGAACTTCTGCCACGGCGCCTGGTAGCCCGGCTCTCGCAGCTCGATGCGGTCGAAGAACAGCCGCGCGGTCGCGACCTTCGCACGGACGTCACTGCTGTCGTTGTCGACCAGGTTGTCCCGCTCGCCAGGATCGGCCTTGAGGTCGTAGACCTCGGTCGTGTGCTGCCCGATGTCGAAGATCACCTTCGTGCCATCGTTGAAGTAGAACGCCTGAATGCGGCGGCCGGCGTCGGCCACCACCGGACGGGTGAAGGTGGGAGGCTTGCCGGCCGCCACGGGCAATAGCGACTCCCCCATGTAAGCGCTCGGCGTGGGCAAACCGAAGAGGTCGAGGACCGTCGGAGCGACATCCATGACCGAAACCAGGGTGTCGATCTTCTGCGCCGGAGCGCCGGGCACGTGCACGATGAGCGGCACGTGGATCGCCTCCTCGTAGACCGAGCGCGCGTGACCAAACTGCCCGTGCTCGCCGAAGCCTTCGCCGTGATCGGCCGAGAAGATGATGCTGGTGTTCTTGGCCAGATCCGCCTCGTCCAGGAACTCGCGCAGCCTTCCGATCTCACGATCGACCAGCGCTACTTCACGGAGGTAGCGCTCGAACTGCGTCCCCTGCTTGCCCGCCAGGTCGTACGGACCGTGGGGCTCCATCAAGTGGCTGTACATGAAGAGCGGTCCCTTCGGACCCTTCTTCAGCTTCTTGATCATGAAGTCGACGGTCAGCGCCGTCGGTGTCCTGCTCTTCTGGTTCAGCTTTTGCGTCTCGGCGAAGCCGCGCGTGATGCCATTGCTCAGGATGCCACCGCGCGGCGTGGCGACGATCACCGTGCCAACACCGGCCTCACCCAGGATCTCGGGCAAGCGCGCCCCGCCCTCGAGCAGCTGCGTCTGGCCCTTCTCGTTGCGCCCCCAGCGCATCTGCGAAAAATATCTGTTCGCGAACAGCGACGAGATGCTGGTCTTCGTCGACGGAGTCGGCGAACGCGCCTGGCTGAAGTAGCTCGATTCCTCGCGCAGCCTGGCCAGGTTGGGCAGTTGTTTCAGATACTTCGGCTGTTCGAGCACGTCCGCGCGGAGCGCGTCCACCGTGAAGAACAGCACGATGTTGGGTTCAGCCACGCTGACCGCGCGTGACGGTGGAACGGGCGCGCCGCTCCGTCGCTGCTGGAACCAGGGCGAGCCTGCGTAGATCGGTGCCACGAGCTCGAGGTCGACTTCGTGGTTGTCCGGCAAGATCCACGCGACCACGGGCGGAACCACCGAGCTCGACAGCGAGTACAACGCGCGGAGCACTGCGCTGGAAGGCGTCGTCAGTAGCGAGAGCGCGCCGCAGACAGCGAGGATCGCGGCTCCTGCCACGCGCATCGTGCCGGGCAGCAAGCGCGGCGCGAGGCCTTCCACGCTGTAGCCGATGAGCAAGGCGCCAAGCCAGGCCAGCATCAGGTGCGTGGTGTAGTAGTCGCCCTCGAGCACCAGCGCGTTGACGATGGCAAGGCTGACCCCGCCCAGCGCGAGCGCCACGCGGAACGGAACGGCGCGCAACCTACGCAGGAACGCCGTCGCGCCGAGCGCTATGCCGAAGACCAGCGCGGCGGCCAGGCTGACCTGCCACGTCGGTAGAGCATTGGTCTCGGCAATGTTCGCGACGTCCTGCTCGATGGTGGCCATACTGACGCCGAACACGACCAGCGCGAGCAGCAAAGGCGCGAACCAGATCGAGCTCGCGGCCGCGATCCGCCTCGAGCTCACGAGCCAGCGGACGCCGCGGACGGCTGCAAAGCTCAACGCGCCCAGAGCGATGAAATTTCCCGCGTCGTAGGCGTGATGCAGCACGCGGGGCAGCGCACCGACGGGGTGCTCCGCGAGCACGGTGATCAACGCCTGGTTGACGACGCCAACCGCGCACCAGGCGATCCACTGCGCCGACGCCGGATCGATGGAGGCTGCATCCAGCGCTGCGGCGCCCGACTCCCGCGCCACGGACGCCTGGATACCAACAGGAACCTCCGATGCCATGCACCGGGGCTGTAACACGAGGGCACGAGCCTGTCACCGCAGCGTCACGTTCGTCACCGTTGGGACTGCTGCATCAACCGGGTTAGCATCGCTGAATGCGGAGGACACTGGTGGTTCTGGTGGGGTGCGTACTCGGGTGCGGAGGGCCGACACCCGAACCGGCGGCGCCGCGGGTGTTGGTGACCGAGGCGGCCCCGAGCGACGCACCTGGAGTGGTGGCAGAGCCGAAGCGGGAGCCGCCATTGACGACCTTCGCCCCGTCGCCCGTCACGGAGCTGGCGAACCGCTGCGTTGCGATGGTTCGCGACGTGATCGCGGGCCGAATGCCGACCAGCACTCCCTTCCCGCTGGCGAA
>DATLIL010001221.1:0-18476 GCA_035539475.1 Polyangiaceae bacterium | reverse complement strand
GGTCATCTTCGACTTGAACGCGGCGAGGGGCTCGAGGACGGGCCCGAGCGTCCAGGCAGCGCCGCTCCCCGTCGTCGGCGGCCGCCACAGCTCGGCGGCACCGTTCGGCAGGAAGATGGGCATGTAGCGCTTGGGACCCGCGGCGGCCTGAGCGCGCGCGGCGCGAGGAACGAGGGACTCCATCCACGGCAACGTCAGGGCGATGCCAGCACCACGGAGCAGGTTTCGACGGGAAAATACTCGCATCATCTGCATGTCCTCAGTTGGCAGTCTCGCCACGGCGCAGGCGGAATGGATCGGACAACACCAGCGAACGGATCAGGCTGCGCAGGCTGGGTGTCCCTTGCGCAACCCACTCGTCGCGGACGGCGGTGAGATAGGGCTTGTCGGTGTCACCCATCACGCGGCCCAGGCCGTACGTGAGGAGCTTCTCGCCGACGCAGGAGGTGAACTTCGGGTCCTGGGTGACCGTGTCGGCCAGACCCGCGAGGCCGGTGAACGAGGTGCCCTGCGGGTACGACTCGAGAGGCGGCAGCGTTGTCGAGGCATCGATCACCGTCCCGTCCGCATAAGCGGTGCGGTACGCGCCGATACCGTCGAACTGCTCGAGCGCGAGGCCGTACGGGTCGATGACGGAGTGACAGCCCGCGCAGGCCGGATTGGCACGGTGCGCCTCGAGCCGCTCGCGAACGCTGAGAGCGGCGACGTCCACGGAATCTTCGAGCTCGGGCACGTTGGCGGGCGGCGGCTCGGGATGAACGCAGAGCATGTTGATCAGGATCCAGCGACCGCGCAGCGTGGGCGAGGTGCGGGCGGCCATCGACGAGTTGGCCAGGAACCCGGCGAGGCCGAAGTAGCCGGCACGGTTGTCGGTGGTGATCTCCATGCGGCCGGGGGTCGGCGCCGTCACCCCGTAGAGCGCGGCCAGCGGCGCCTCCACGAAGTTGATGTCCGCCTTCAGGAAGTCGAGCCACGAGCGCTCCGTGAGCAGGAACTCAGCGAAGTACTGGTAAACCTCGCGCGAGGAAGCGGCCGCGAGCTCGGGATTCCAGGTCGGATAGATGGTCGCGTCAGCGGCGTGGTTCATCACCTGACGCGCGCCCAGCCACTGGCCGGAGAAGTTTTCGATCAACCGGGACGCCTTGCCGTCGGTCAGCATGCGATCGACGGCTGCGATGAGGCCGGCGTCCGTCGTGATCGAGTTATCGGCTGCAGCGCCCAGCAGGGTGTCGTCGGGAGCGCTGCTCCACAGGAAGTAGGAGAGCCGGGAGGCGAGCTCGTAGGCGGCGACCGGATGCGGCACGTTGGACGTCGGGTCGGGATCGAACTCGATGCGGTAGAGGAACTCGGCGCTGGACAGGAGCCCGCGCAGCACGACCTTGAGGGACAGGTCGTGGTCGTCGCCGAGCGCACGCGCAGCCTGGTAACCCTTGTAGTAGGTGCCGACCTCTTCCTGGGTCAGCGGCCGACGGAAGATGTGCAGGCCGGCGTTGCTGATGATGCCCTGGACGCAGGCGGCGTCATCCACCGTGGCGCAGGTGACGTAGCGACCCTTGAGGTCCGGTGACGCGAAGACTTCTTCGGCCAGCGCGTCGGCGGCGTTGAAGTAACGCTCGTACTGCGTGTCGTCGATACCGAGCTGGGTCGCGATGTTATCGAAGCCTTCGATCTCGCCGCCGCGCCAGGAGGCGTTGGCCGGCTGCAGCGTGGTGCCGAGCACGTCCAGGACCGTGGCGTTGTATTCGGCCGAGTTCAGCCGGTGCATGTCCTTGCGCCCCGGGTCCTCAGCGAGCGGGATCTGGGTCCCCGGCGGGTTGCCGGTGCCAGCGCCCGAGCCGGCGCCCGAACCGGAACCGGGACCACCCGGTGAGCCGTTCTTGCCTTCGCCGTCCTCGATCACACCGGTGCAAGCCAGGGCGAGAGCACCCAGCGCAACAACTCCCGCGGGTGTGGGTATCCTCCAGGTCCGTGTCGCCATCACCCACTAGTTGCCGGCCCCGCAAGATCTGGTCTGATTTCTGACGTTAAGCGACCATTTCTATTCGAGGGTCGCGCTCGCTTTCGAGTGACGGCGCACGGAACCGGCACACTTTCCGCCATCGCCCCAACCATCGCGTCTGAGCGTAACGCGCCCACCGCGGCGGCCGACGCAGGCCGCGGCCGTCACGGGCCGGCCGGTGGGAGCGGCACCCACCTGAAACCACTACCAGACGCCAAGCTCCGTCAGGGTGATACCGATGTTCCACAGCGCGTGTACCGCGACGCTCAGGTAGAGCCCCCGAGTCACGTTGCGCAGCATTCCCAGAACGAGACCCATGACGAGGTGCGTGACCAGACTGGCGTTGGCCAGGTGCACCATGGCGAAAAAGGTCGCCTGCAGAACCAGCGCGTTCCGCGGCGTCATGCTCGCCTCGAAGCGTTCTTGTAGGTAGCCGCGAAAGATCACTTCTTCGCTGAGCGGCGCCCACACGCCCAGCAACACGAACAGCGCTGGCAAGGACCAGCCAGCATCGAGCCAGCTCTGGGTCCAACTCGAAGGCTCGAGACCGCCCAGCGCGAGCAGCTGCACCATGCCTCCCGACACGACGTAACAGGCGAGCAACGACAGGCCTGCCAGACCCAGTGCTCTGCCAGACAGGCGGAGCTCGGCATACGCACGCAGGAGCTGTCGACGACGCTGATAAGCCAAGTAGATGAAGGGCGCGTAGCCGGCGAGCTGGGCAAGCGACCACGACAGCGTCGATGCAGGCAACCCCGTCGCCGCCGCACCGACTGCCAGCATCCAGGCGAACGCGTAGATGATCGACCTCGAGCTCTGCCACGCGGCTTCGCCTCGGAGCTCCGCCGCACTCTTCACTCCTCGGAGTAGCAGGACGCCGAGCAAGAGCAGGATCGGTCCCGGCAGCAGCAGACTGTAGCCGAGGCTCGCGAACAGGTACTTGGCCAGGATGCCAACCGAAAAGGCTTCGGACCAAGGCAGCTCCAGGATGGAGGTGAGCCTGACCCACAGGGTGAACAAGAACAGCGCAACGCCGGCCAGCAACCCCGCGAGCGCGTCGTGGCGCGCCCAGAAATAGGTAGCGAGCCAGCCCACCACGGGGATGGCGTAGAGCACGGTCCGTGCGAACCCGTCGAACGAGCCCACGACCACGATCATCGTGGCCGCTGCCTGGAAAGCCCCGAGCAAGAGCGCGCGCCGCGCCCAGCTGACACGCGGCAGCGAGCGCGCGTTCGGTGCATGGCTCGACTCCTCTTCCTGACCTGGAATGTCCGCCTCGTGCTCACGTGACTCCGCGGGCTGCGCGAAGTCCCAGCCACACTCGCTGCACTCGTCGGCGAGCCTGGAGTTGAACGCACCGCAGTCCGGGCAATCCACCCGCCCCTGAGTAGCCCAGGCCCTCGTGCTGCGCCACCCCTCGCTGCCCACGTCGACTATAACCAGCGGATGGTCGAAACTCTCCGGCGCGTCGTGGATTCGAACCGCTTTCAAACTTTCGTCACGTTCGTGATCTTGTTGGCTGCCGTGCTGGTCGGTATCGAAACGTACCCGAGCGCCGTCGCACGCTACGGCGACGTCTTGCATGCGCTCGACAAGGTCGTGCTCGGCGTGTTCGTTCTGGAGATCGTGATGAAGATGGGCGCCGAGGGAAAGCGCCCCTGGCGTTACTTCCGGGACCCCTGGAACGTGTTCGACTTCGCGATCGTGGCCTTCGCGTTCATGCCCGTGGGCAGCCAGTACGTCACGGTGCTGCGCCTGGCGCGGCTGCTGCGGGTGCTGCGGCTGGTGCACGCGGTGCCGCGGCTGCAGATCCTGGTAGGCGCACTGCTGAAGAGCGTGCCGTCCATGGGCTACGTGTCGCTCTTGCTGCTGCTCATCTTCTACGTCTACGCCGTGGCCGGCGTGTTCCTGTTCGGGCAAAACGATCCGTTTCGCTTCGGCAGCCTGCAAATCGCGCTCGTCACCCTGTTCCAGGTGGCCACGGCCGAAGACTGGTCGACCACGCTCTACACGCAGATGTACGGTTGTACGCAGGCGGGCTACGAGGGACGCGAGGCGTTGTGCACGGCTCCATCGGCGAGTCCGGTACTGGCGCCGTTCTACTTCATCTCGTTCATCCTGATCGGCACGATGGTGATCTTGAACCTGTTCATCGGTGTGATCATGAACGGCATGGAGGAGGCGCAAGAAGAAGCCGCCGAGCAAGCCGAGCGAAGGCGCATCGAGACCGGCGACAAGCGCGACGCCCAGCAAGCGCTGAACGACGATCTGCTGGCGCTCGAGAAGCAAGTGCTCGAGCTGCAGGGCGCGATTCGCTCCGTCGCAGTGCGCGCGCAAGCTCGGCGCGAGGTGGGGAGCGGCTGAACATCACACCTGTAGATGATGTAGGCAGCCCACCGACACAAATGGTGACGATGGGTTGACAGAGTGATAGTTCGCGTCACGATGGGCCGGCGGTCGGGCGCTGCCGGCGCCACGGAGAGGGCGCGGATCTACCTTTATGCGACGACACCTCGAGACGCTGAAATCCAGCTACGTTTTCATCGGTCTTTTGACGCTCGGGGCAGGTTGCTCCGATTACCGCACGCAGCGCGCCGTGGTGGCGCCGGTCGCAGCCCCAGGGCAAGCGACGATCTGCGTGTTCAGGCCGCACGGTCTCGGCGCTTCCGTCGTTTCTCCCGTCAGTGACAACGGCGCGATCGTCGGCGCCACGGACAACTCGTCCTACTTCTGTTACCTGGCCGAGCCTGGGCCGCACCGCATCAAGACGGCTGACGCGCCCACCCTGTCGCTCGACGCGAAAGAGGGCAAGAGCTACTACCTGGCTCACGACCTGAACGTCGCCGCCGACAAGCTCACCCGGATCAAGAAGGAGAGCGCTGACGCGCTCAGCGCCTACTGCAGCCATGTCGAGGTGCAGGCGGCCCCGCAAGGTGTGGCCATTCTCAAGCAGGGACAGATCGCCCGCGCTGACCTGCCGGCACCGGTTCAGGCGCGCGCGCCGCTGGCGCCTCCGTCCGCGGAGCGAGCCGATGATGTCGCGGCGCTAGAACGCGCCGGCGACTGACAGCAGCGCGCCGTCGCTCGAGGTCTCGGGGATCACCTGCACGGGGACGCCGTGCAGCATGGGAATGAGCGTTCCGATGCCGACGCCGACGATCGTGCCCGCGATGACGTCGCTCGGGAAGTGACGCCCGGCCTCGACGCGTGCGACGGCCACGGTCGCGGCGGCGGTCGTGCCCACGCCGAGCGCGATCCAGGGCAGCGCGTCGTTGGGATGCGTCCGCTGCAGCGTCCAGAACGTGGAGGTCGAGAGCGCAAAGGCCATCGACGAGTGTCCGCTGAAGTACGCGAGTCCGCCCTCGGCGCCTTCACGTGCACTCAGGGGAGCCTCGGTGCCATAGACATAGGGACGGCCGCGCCCGGAGGCAACGCTCGAGATGCCCGACAGCGAGGCTGCGATCAACGTGGATTGGTAAACGACGATCACGTCGTTCAACATGCCGACGAAGCCCTCGTCGATCCAGAGCACGACGATGGGCGCTGCCGCCAACCCGTACAGCACATAGTCGGAAGCGGTACTCCAGCTCGGTGACCAGCGTCCAGCGACGCCCCGATCGAGCGCGTTGAGGTCGTCCGGATCACAGCCGGTGGTTGCTCGCTCGGCTTCCGGGATCTGCTGCACGCAATAGGCAGGCGCCCCGCTCTCGGTGTGTGCGAGCCGTCCACCGCCGAGAACGGCAGCGACGCCCAGCACCGGTAAGTCGATCTCCCAGTAGAGCTGGTAGGCGCGCCGCGGCGCCGTCGCCTTGGGCAGGATGGGTGTCGCAGCCTGCTCGGTGAGCTCCACCGGCTCGGCCGGCGTGGTGGTCTGCTCTATTTTCAGGTCACTCTGTTCGGTCGCGGGCGCGGCCCACGCACTGGATGTGCCCAAACCGAACAAGCCCAGAGTCGCGCACAGTTTCCTGAGACGGAGCATGTGACTGCAACCCTAAATCGCGCCGCATCACCTCGCACGGCGTTTGAATCCGCAGACACTGCGTTGAATCACGCAGCCTTGTCCATCTGCGTGGGTTTCCTGCCAAAAAAGGGGCCCAATGACGATGCCGAGGTGGTCACCGTCGTGAAGCCAAGCGAATGACGAGGGGTCAGTAGCAAGCACGGTGGAGTTACCGCCAACTGCATCGATGGTCGTCAATTCCACGCGGCGCAGCGGGGCTTCCAGCGTCTGACTACATCACCGTCGGCGAAAAGACGGAGTCGTCATCGCACGCGCGGCGGGTCCTGCGCCTGCTTCCAAACCTCAACGACGGGGCTTCCACTGCGAGCTCAAAGATCGCGATGCGGACGGGTTCAACGACGACATCGATGTGTGCCCCGACGAGGCAGGGCCGGCGAAGACAGACGGAATTCGCCGGGGCTGCCCGACGGTACAGGTCGCGATCGAGGGACCGAACGTCGCCATCCTCCTGAACCTCGAACCCGAAAGCACTGCGCTGGAGAACGCCAAGCAATTCGAGACATGGAACGGCCTGGCCGACGCGATCCTCAAATCGGACATGTGCGCCTGGGTTCAGACGTTCTCCGCCGCCGACGATGACTCTGCAGCACGGTCACTCGGTCAGCGCCGGGCCACCGCGGCCGAAGCATTCCTGCTGAGCAAGGGCTGCAGCAAAGACCGCATGGTCGTCGAGCCGAACGCAGACCCGAGCGAGCTCATCCAGCGGGGGCTGGACGCGGAACGACTACGAAATGGCATCCTGCTGACGCCGCGCGAAGACTACGAGTGTCCGGCCCCGACGCCATCGAGTCCGTAGAACACGCGGAGGTCAGTCCGGCGCTCGCGCGCAGCGGAAGCCGAACGAAAGAAAGCCGCTCGGGTTCGCGTAGCCCCGTGCAGCGGTGCCAAACGAGCCGGGCGAGGTATTGAGGTAGTTGCCGCCGCGCACTACCCGATCTTCGTCGTCAGCGAGGTAAGCGCAGTCGACGCAAGGTGCTACGTACGCGCTGAACGAGTCCAGCGTCCACTCGCTGAGATTGCCCGCCAGATCCGAGTGGCCCCAGCGCCCGTCGCCATCCGGTTTGGAGCCCACGTTCGCCGCCTGGTAAACACCACTGACGACGCGGGTGGAGTCAGGGTCTTGTGAGCCCCAGGGGAAGGTCCGCTGTTCGTCCCCGCCCGCCGCGGCGTAGTTCCATTCGGCCTCGCTCGGCAAGAACCCGCCAGCCCAGATGCAGTAGGCGTAGGCCTGGTGCCACGAGGCACAGCTGATCGGCAAGCTCTCGTTCTCTCCGGCTTCGGCTGTCCAGTTCGACGGGCTGTTGCACGTGAGCGCGTCGTTCCAGACCTCGGCCGAATCCGGCAACTCCGTGTCCCAGCTCGAATCCCAGCCGGGCTCGTATTCTCCACTCGCACCGCGCTCGAGCCCCATGCCGCCGCTCAGGTGAGAGTGCTTGCCGGAGCCGGCGTCAGGACGATACCCGCCGACGACCGCCGCGACGAACGCACGGAACTCGCTCACGGTGACCTCGTATCGGCCGAGCCGGAAGCTGCTCACGGTGGCGGCATCAGTGTCGCTCCGCAAGAAATCGCCGCCGGGCACGAGCAAGTACGGATCACATGTCCCGGAGCCGTTGTTGCAGCTCGATGGCGCAGCGCCCGCAGCACCACCTTCGCCGCTGGCTCCATCACCGGCGCTCGCACCGCTGCCCGCCGCGTTCCCGTCGGGTGCGTCACCGGCAGCGCCGCCGATCGCGCTCGTTCCAGAAGAGCCCGCGCCGCTCGCGCCGCCCTTCGAGCCACGGGTGCCGCCAGAACCGCTGCTCGAGCTGCCGCCGCGCATCACCGCAGGGCCGTCGGAGTCGCTTGCCGAGCTCCCGCACGCCATGGCGATGAGCGGACCAGTGGTGAGCCCTGCAACGAGCAGGGCACGGCAATACCGATCGGGCACGCTGCTTTGGACGTTACAGCGACGGCGGCACGAGCACTCAAATGCTACGTAGAGCCAGTTTACTTTGCATTTGACCATCGTGCGCATCACGCTCGGAAGTGACGTAAAGTGCCCGCCCTGCGCCGCCGCACACGCATGTTGATCTGGATCCCGCTCTCGCTACTCGTCGTGTACGGGCTCGTCCTGGCGGCCGTGGCGCTGCTGCAGGAGCGCCTGCTGTTCTTTCCTCAGGCGCTGCCGCAGACCCATCGCTTCGACAAGCCTGACGTGGTCGAGCGCAGCGTCGAGGTGCCTGGCGCGAAGCTCTCGGCGCTGCACTTCCGCCAGCCGGATGCCAGAGGGCTGATCTTTTTTCTGCACGGCAATGGCGGCAACCTCGATCTCTGGCTGCCCAGCACCGAGGTCTACCGGCGGGTTCGCTTCGACCTGTTCATGCTCGACTACCGCGGCTACGGAAAGAGCACCGGTAAGATCGGCAGCGAGGAGCAGCTGCACGGCGACGTGCTCGCGGCCTACCGCAGCGTGGCCAGCGAGTACGCCGGCCGCCCCATCGTCCTGTACGGACGCTCGCTGGGCACTGGTCTGGCTGCCAGGCTGGCCAGCGAGGTCGGCACCGCTCTGCTCGTCCTGGTGTCGCCTTACTCGAGTCTGCGCGAGCTCGGTCGTGAGCTCATGCCATGGGTGCCGTCGTTCGTCGGACGTTACCCGCTGCCCACCGGCGAGTGGCTGCCGCGCGTCAAGGCGCCGGTCTTGCTCCTTCACGGCGATCAGGACGCGCTGATCGGCGTCACCCACGCCGAGCGATTGAAGGGGGTTCGCCCCGACGCGGAGCTCGTCGTCGTGCAAGGCGCCGCTCACGACGACATCCACTCCTTTCCGCAGTACGTACGCACCCTGACAGCGCGCCTCGACGCGCTCGGCCCGAGCAGCCAGTGAGCCTCCGCCTCCCGCCCAGCCTGATGCCGAACGCCGGGTTACCCCTGCTCGCGCTGGCGCCGATGCAGTACGTGACCAATCTGGCGTTCATGCGTGTCGTTTCGCATTACGGCGCGCCCGACTACTTTTTTACCGAGTACTTCCGCGTCCACGAAAACACGCGCCTCGATCGACACATCCTGAGCTCGATCACCGAGAACGACAGCGGCCGTCCCGTATTCGCGCAGCTGATCGGACACGATCCGGAGCTTCTGGCTCGAACCGCGCGCGCCCTGCTCGCCTTTCCCATCGCCGGCATCGACCTGAACCTCGGCTGTCCTGCGCCGAAGGTGTACCGCAAGAAGGTCGGTGGTGGCCTGCTCTCCGATCCGGAGCTGGTCAGCGAAATCCTCGCTGCGCTGCGCGAAGCCGTGCCCTCGCTGCTCACCGTCAAGATGCGCATCGGCTTCGACTCCACCGAGCACCTCGAGCGCCTGCTGGAGCTCCTCGACGAACACGCGGTCGACCTGCTCAGCCTGCACGGGCGCACCGTGGCCGAGGGCTACCGCAGCGAGGTGCACTACGACGTCATCGCTCGAGCCGTACGCAGCGTGGGTTGCCCCGTTCTCGCCAACGGCAACGTCACGTCGGCCACGCGAGCCGTCGGCGTGCTCGCGGAAACGGGGGCTCGCGGCCTGATGATCGGTCGCCACGCCGTGCGCAACCCCTGGATCTTCCGCCACTGCCGCGAACGGTTCCTGGGGCTGCCGCTCACGCCCGTGACGCTGGCAGACGTGCGCGAGTACGTGCAGCGGCTGTACGCGGCGACCAGCGCCGGCGCGACCAACGAGCTTTCGAGCGTGACGTACGTCAAACGCTACCTCAACTTCCTCGGCCCCAGCGTCGACCCGGGGGGCGCGTTCCTGCACGACATGCGACGCGCCGGCTCCGAGGCAGAGCTCTTCGCCGTCTGCGATCGCCACTTGTTGAGAAACGGCACTGACCTTTTCGCCCTCGAGCCCTATGCGGGCGTGGTGGCGCGACCCACCATCGAGGCTCCGCGCTGTACTGCCTGAGCGGGTCGGCTACCAGGCCGGCGATTCGGACGCTTTTTGCGTGATCGCAGTAGCGCGCCGGTGACACCTAGCCGCCGTGCCAAGCCAATTTCGTGGGGATCCCCGGGACGGATCTGTCCTGCGTCCAAGTGCCTTCCTTCTTCTCGTGCTCGTCGCGGCAGCGGCGTGCAGCGCGCGAGGGAGTCAAAACGCGCCGAAGGGCAGAGCTGCCGAGCCCGAGCCTGCAGACGCCGGCGACGAAGCGACGTCCGCGCCCGATTCAGGAGGGACGGATATTCAGATCGAAGCGGGCGCTGAACCGGCGCCGCTCGGCGACTCCGTCGTCACGTACGGGGACGTGCCGGTCGACGTCGAGGAGCTCTTCGCCGGGGCAGAGCCCGGAGCCGGTTCCGGCCCGACGCTGGTCTACCCGACGAACGGCACGATGTTCCCGCCGAACATCGCGCGCGTCTTGTTCCAGTGGCAGGCGACGACGGGCACCCTCTTTCAGCTGCGTTTCGCGACCCCGACGGGCACGCTCGACGTCTACACCGACGGTGTCGACGAGACGTGCACCGCGGCCACGGCCGACGGCAGCTGCTGGGAGTCGGACGCGGAGTCCTTGCTGCCCTACCTCGAAGCCTCCGCCGGTCAGAGCGTCACGCTCACGCTGCGTGCGCTCGAGCCCGGCACCCCTGGCAAAGTCTGGGAATCGGCCCCGACGACACTCCACGTTGGGCCAGCCGCCGTGAGCGGCGCCATCTACTACTGGTCGACCACCGCGCAGGGCATTCGTCGCGGCACCCTGGATGGCCGAGACGCGGCGGACTTTTTCACGCCTCCGCTCGCCAATGACCAGTGCGTGGCCTGCCACACGCTGTCGCGCTCGGGCAAGCGCATGAGCGTTGCGTTCCCGGGTGACCTGCTCGGTGTCGTCGACGTCGTCGAGACGGTGCCGCCGCCGGTCGTCTACGGACCGCCGCCGTACGCCGGCAGCCACGTCGCCGCATCGTGGGCAACGTTCAGCCCGGACGACTCGAAAGTGGTCGTGTCCGGACTGGGCGCGCTCTCGCTGCTCGACGCAGAAACAGCGGCGCCGGTGGGCGCGGGCCTGATCCCGCTGCCCGACGGCGTGTACGGCTCCATGCCCGACTGGTCACCGGACGGACAGCACCTCGTGTTCGCCGCCGTCACGAGCGGAGAAAAGGCGCGCCACCTGCGGAGCTCGTCGATCGCCTGGCTCAGCGTCGAGGGCGACAGCTTCAGCGGCTACGAGCTCGTCGCCGAGTCCACGCGCCCGAGCTGCGGCGACGGCACCGAGTCGTACGCCAACCCCATGTTCAGCCCTGACAGTCAGTGGCTGGCCTTCTCGCGTGCCGACTGCGAGAGCGAGAACGATCCCACGGCGCAGGTCGTGCTCGCGCGCGCGGAGCCCGACGCCGAGCAGATCGAGCTCGTGCTAGCCAACACCCAGGTCGGCGATCAGGCGCTGCAAAACCTGCAAAACGGCATGCCCACCTGGGCGCCCACCGTCGAAGGCAACATCGCCTGGATCGCCTTCACCAGCACCCGCGACTACGGCCTCGTCCTCAAGGGCGACGGCGTCACGGGCACCGCCCCGCGCCAGCTCTGGGTCGCCGCCGTTGATCTCGCCGCGGTCGGCCAGGGCGATCCCAGCTACCCCGCGTTTCGCCTCCCGGCGCAGGATCTGAACGAGAACAACCACAGACCCTTCTGGGCGGTCGACGTGCTGCCGCCCGACTGGGTGCCTCCCGTCGTGAAGTGACCGCCCGCGACGCTACGCGCCGAGCCCCGCCCGAGCCAGGTATTCGTGGATGCTCACGACCACCATCGAGCCCTCGCCCGCGGCCGACGCCACGCGCTTGACGGAACCGGCGCGAGCATCGCCGATCGCGAACACGCCGGGGACACTGGTCTCGAAACGGCTGCGTGTGCGACCGTCATCCGACGCGACGTCGTTGCCGGTGAGGACGTAACCTTTCGCCGAGCACTGTAGAGGCGGCGTCAGCCAGCCGGTGTGCGGGGCCGCGCCGATCTGGGCGAATACCATCTGAGTGGCAATGCGCTCCGTGACTCCACTCTTGCGATCGCGAATGCTCACCGCCTCGAGCGAGCCATCACCTTCGGCTCCGGTGAGCTCCGAGTGCAAGCGCAGCTCGACGTTCGTCTTGTGCGCGAGCAGCTGGACGAGATAGTCGGACATCGTGGCCGCGACGGAGTCGCCGCGAACGAGGTGCAGTACGCGGCGCGCGTACTTCGATAGGTGGGCCACGGCCTGCCCCGCCGAGTTACCGCCACCCACCACGACCACATCCCGGTCCTTGACGAACACCGGCTCGGCGGGCAGCGTGTAGAACAGGCCGGCGCCGGAAAAGCGCTCGATGCTGGAGATACCCAGCCGGCAGTACGACGCTCCGGTGGCGATGACCACGACCCTGGCGCGAAGCTCGATGCCCTCGTCGAGCTCGACGACGCGCTCGTCGCCCTCGACGCGAAGCGCTCGCGCGCGGCGTGCAAACACGAACTTGCTGCCGAACAACCAGGCCTGGTCGTAGGCGCGATGCGCGAGCTCCGCACCGCTGATACCGCGCGGAAAGCCCAGGTAGTTGCGGATCAGTGAGCTCGAAGCAGCCTGGCCGCCCACGGCCTCGCCTTCGACCAGGATGGTGCGCAGCCCCTCGGACGCGGTGTAGACGGCGTTGGCGAGACCGGCGGGACCAGCGCCGACGATGACCACGTCGGCGCTCGTGTCCTCCAGGCTGGTGGCGCCGAGCGCGTCGAGGATCTGCGTGTTCGACGGATTGGCCAGGGCGTGACCGTCAGGCAGCACGACCACCGGCAGCTGCGACGCGTCGAGCTGCGAGCTCTGGAGCAGACTGCGCCCTTGCTGTGAACCCGCCGAGCAGAAGCCATGAGGAATGCCGTTGCGAGTCAGCACGTCCCTGAGCTCGAAGGTCCGGGGCGACGGGTCGCTGCCGATCACACGCACGAGCTCCATGCGCGGTCCGTGCTCGCGGGTCCAGTCGGCGAGGAACTCGGCCACCTGGGGATAGAGGTACACCTCGGCAGGCGCCCACGGCTTCTGGATATAGTTTTCGATCCGCCCAAACGCGCAGGCTTCGAGGATGGCGCCGTGGGCGGTGCGATCGCCCCACTCGACCAGCAGCGCGCGCTGTGCATCGGGCTGAATGGCGTGAACGGAGGCGAGAAACTGGACGCCGGTCATCTCGGGCATCCATTGGTCGGCGATCACCAGGGCGACCTGCTCCCGCTTCTCGCGCAGGTGCTGGAGGTCGGCGATCGCTTCACGCCCGGACGAGCGCGCCACCACCCGATAGTCGCTGCCGTAGCGCCGAGTCAGTGCTTCGCGGAGCGGCGTGAGAGCGTCGTGATCGTCGTCGACCACCAGGATGACGGGCCTGATCGGCATCGCGCCACAACGTCAGTTTATCACCCCGCAACGCTCGACGCCGCTCCGAGCGCGACTCGAAGAGATCATGCCCCAGCTGTGGCGAACGTGCGCGCTGGAGCCCTATGGTATCGTCGCTGCGTGCCGCGCGCAGTCGAGACTCGCATCGCCGTGATCATCCGATCGTCCTCCTGGCTCGGCATCGTCGCGCATGCGAGTTTCGTCCCGCTGTTCGCGCTAACGGGTCAACGCGGGCTCGCAGCGTTCAACGTGCTCAGCGTCGCGATCTGGATCGCGGCCTGGCAGATCAACCGCCGCGGGGCGAGCACGCTGGCGATGTGGTTGCTCACCGGCGAGGTGGCTGCGCACGCGGTGCTGGCGGTGATGAACCTGGGCTGGGGCAGCGGTTTTCAGTACTACTTGATCCCGCTGATCCCCTTCCTGATGTTCAACGAACGCGCCGGAACGAAGACCGTGGCGGTGGGGTCGGGCGTCGTGCTGGCGATCTTCATCGCATTGCGCTGGGTCGCGCCCCCGACTCCGGTCTTGCCGCCGGTGCTTCGCGAGTTCGTCTACGCGAACCTGTTCATCCCGTTCCTCATGCTCGGTCTGCTCAGCTACTACTTCCGGCTGGCGTCGACCGCCGTCGAGCGCACGATGACGAAGATCGCGCAGACCGATCCGCTGACCGGGCTACTCAATCGCCGAAGCATGGAAGAGCGGCTCGACGAGGAGGTCGCGCGCTTTCGCGCTGATGGCGCAAACTTCTCGGTCATCATCGCCGACGTCGACCATTTCAAGCAGATCAACGATCAGCACGGCCACGACGCCGGCGATCGGGTGCTCGCTGGAGTGGCGAGCGTATTCAACAATGGCCTCCGCGGCGGCGACGCCGTCGCGCGCTGGGGTGGTGAGGAATTCCTGCTGCTCTTGCCCGGGACCGACCTGCGCTCTGCCGAGGAGGTGGCTCAGCGTTTGCGCATTGCGGCAGAGCAGGGCCTGGCCAAGGCAGGCGGATTGCCCCGAACGCTCACGCTGACCTTCGGTGTCGCAGGCTTCGGGCAGCACGCTTCGATCGACGGGTGCCTCAAGGCGGCGGACGAGGCGCTCTATCGGGGTAAAGCCGCAGGACGCAACCGCGTGGTCGTGGCGGCGCAGGCCGAGCCATGAACCGGTGGTCACACAGCCGCTCGCTCCGGACTGTCGCCGAATAACGACAGTTGCGGCCCAGACCCGCCGAAATCAGCCGTTCCGGAGCTACGCGCTGCACGGCATGTGACTTGCTCAGTGCGCCACCATGCTCGCGACGCGGCTGCTGTTTTCGGCGCTCATCTTCGTACATCCTGCTCTCGCACGAGCCACACCGAGCGACGTGGAGCCGGTGGACGTCGAGAGCGCGCCGCCCGCGAAAGCGGACAAGGCACCCGGCAGCCATTTCTTGGTGGAAGGGCATGCGGGTTTCGGCGTTGCGGGCGCTAACGGAGTCGCGCTCGGCGGCATGCTCGGGGCAGGTGGGCGAGTCCCCAGCACCCCGCTCCGGCTTTATCTGGTGGGTGAGCTTGCGCAGAGCACGAGCGAACACCAGCGCACGAGCGAGGGAACAACGGAGGTGGTCGAGTACGAAGCCATGGACGCGAGCCTGGGCCTGCGCGGCTACGTTCCGGTGTACGGGCGACTGCGCTTCTTCACCGACGCGCTGGTCGGTCGCACGCTGATCACCACCTCGGAAGACAGCGAGCTGACTCGCGCACATGAGTGGACCAACCTGTTCGCGGTCGCGGCAGGGTTACAGCTGCGAGTCGTCGACGAGCTCTCGTGTGGAGTTCGCGGCCGTGTAGGTTTCGCAGATGACAGCGCGGGCTTCAGTAGCCCGGGCACCGGCCAGCGTTGGTCGCTGGGCGCCACGCTGACTGCGCATTTCTAGGTGCCGCCTTGGCCGCCACCCGAGCTCACATTCTGGTCTGCCTGGGGCTACTGCTCCTGGGAACAGACGCGCGTGCACAGTACGCCGTGGTGGCGCCGTCCGGGCAGCCAGAGGTGCTCGGACAACGGATCGCGGTGTCGTTCACCAACCCCGCCAGGGTCTGGCTTACTCTGCACCTGGCAGAGGGGACCGAGACGGGTGCGTTGGTGCTCGCCGTCGCAAAGGACGCGGAGGTCCGCCCAGCCGATGGCGCCTGGTTCTCTGCGCTCGAAGGTGCGACCGCGGTGAGAGTCCTCGCGCCGGACGAGGCGGATTCAGCGGCGTGCCCGCTACGCGACCCGGCCTGGCACGATACTCGCGAAGTCTGGCCCGAGGCTTACGCCACGCTCGAGGCGATCGATCGCTTCGAGAGCGTCGAAATGTTCGCCGCCTACGGTGAAGAGCACGGACTCGAGCTCGAAACGAGCGTCGTGACGAAGTTCGAGAGCATACCGGCCGAGAGCGAGATCGTGGCGCTGGGCTTCGACTGTGCAGCAGACGATCCAGCAGGCTGTATCGTCTCGGCACACTTCGAGGTCAGCGCGCCGATCGAAGTCGTCCTGCCGCTGCTCGGGTCCGACGACGGAGTCGCGACCACCGTCTGGGGATTCGGGCCTTCGGCGCTCGAGGTTCGAGTGGCCCAAACCGCTTCATTGACCGCGGTCGCGCCCGTGAACTGGTACGCGGCAGAGGCGCAGAGTGACTACACGTCGGCGCGCAGCGCCTTGCTCCACGACGTGCGCGACGCGCTGCTGCTCGAGAGTGCCACCACGGAGACCTTCGGCAGCGGCATCATCTTCGACGAAGAGCGGCGCATCCCGTCCCTGGTCACGAGCTACGAGCCGGGTGAGTTCGACGAGCTCGCAGCCGTGCCCCAAGGGTCGGAGTGGCTCATGCGTTGGTTCTTGTACGCCACACCGGCGGTGCCAGAGCTCGTCTTGCGCCGTCGCGAGCAGCCGAGCCTGTGGCCAGTACATCGCTGGGCAAAGCTCGACGCCACGGGCTGCACGTCGCCGCCGCCGCGCACCGCTCCGCCTCCGATGGGCAACGCCAGCCCGGACGGGATCTGCGATTTTTGCACGCCCGAGCCCGATCCCACCCACTCACACGTGAGCGGTGGTTGCTCCACGAGCGACACCTCGCAAAGCAGCAGTAGCGACAGCGGCTGCTCCGGCGACACCTCCGAGAGCAGCGGCAGCGACAGCGGCTGCTCCAGCGACACCTCCGAAAGCAGCGGCAGCGACAGTGGCTGCTCCGGGGACACCTCCGAAGGCAGCGACAGCGACAGCGGCTGCTCCAGCGACACCTCCGAGAGCAGCAGTAGCGACAGCGGCTGTTCCAGCGACACCTCCGAAAGCAGTAGCAGCGCAAGCGGCTGTTCCAGCGACACCTCCGAGAGTAGCGGCAGTGGTTGCTCGGGCGACAGCGCAAGCAGCACCGGCTCCGGCTGCAGCGGTGATACGGCGGCCTCCGCTTCTCCGCGGCATCGTAAGAGATGGCGAGGCAGCCCGATGCTCTCCTCCTTCGTCGCGTGCGCGCTGATGCTGCCGCTGCGCCGCTTGCGGCGACGCAAGAGCTGTCCGAGGGCTCCCTCCACCCGCTATTTCGAGTAGCGTAGCGCTATGGTTGGTCCGAGGGTAGCGCTCACCTGGCTAGGGATCGCGGGCTGTTTGGGTTGCGGTGATGCGAGCGAGCAGCGCCCGCCGAGCCGCGCCCCGGCGTCGAGTGCGAACACGGCGTTCCCCACCGCGCCATCGCCACCAGACGCCAAACCGGTCGAGCCGACCGTTTGGACAACGCCGTCGGAGTCGGACACGTGCACCGAATACGTACGCCGCGTCGCGCCAGCGTTTTCGCAGTTCGAAACCAAGCAGCAATGCGAGGAGTGGGTGAAACAGCGCCGCTGCAAGCCCGGCCTCAGCTGCTATGACGGTTGCAACCGCGTGTCCTGCGATGGCACCGGAATGCGGATGCTCTCCACGCTCAAAAGGTGCATGGTCGTAGTCAGCGGCGACATCGAGTTCCGGGCAAAAACGACCGAGCCCACGACCGAGCCCGAATGGGACGAAGTGGCACACAGGATCGAGCGAGTCTTTCGCGTGCCGGAACGCGTCCTGAAGATCACTGCCTACGCGATGCCCGATGAAGCACCATCCCAGCCGGCTCGGCAACGACTCGCGCAGCGTCGGCTGGCGCTGATAAAGAAAGAGCTGACCGCTCGAGGCGTCGACCCGAAACGCCTGACCTTCATTGTGGGTGATCCGGCCCAGCACGGCTTCCAGGCAATTGACGCCGGACGCGTCGTGCTCCAAGTGGATCCGAATCGCACGCAGCCCGAAGACTTCGATCCGAGCCACCCGAATTATCGAGAGCTCTGCGCGGTCAAGTACGCCAAAGACGCGCAGGGTGGTTCTGGGGGGCAGTAGTCACGAAGTCACGGCGTTCCAGTCGATCGCGAGCTTGTTTGGGTCGCCGTTGGCACAGCGGATCGGCAGGGTAGCGCCCACCGTGAAGTACCTGAGGTCGCTGCCGAGAATGAACTCGCGGTGCTCGATGTCGACCTCACGCCCCTGCACGTTCACCGTCAGCGCACACGTGATAAGTCCGACCGTCGCCGAGATGCCGGGCACCTTTACGCCCATGTTGCGGGTCAAGCTCTTGACCTCGCGTACGACCGCGCTGCCCGACACGCCACTCTGCAGCACCGACCTCGAGGTCGTGGGCGCCGACCGACGGCCTGCCACGAGAAAGAGCGCCCCGATCCCCAACGGGATCAGCCCACCGACGGGGGACACGCCTTTGATGGCCTCCGGCGACACCAGCGCCAGCGCCGCGACCACGCCGCCGACCACCACCGCCAGACCCCCCAGGGCGGTCAAGATGAGGGAGTTGATGCGCAGGCTATTGAGCACGCGGCGCCGCGTCTCGCGCTCCTGCTCGGCCCGAAACGCCTTCATCCGTTCCGGATCTTGGAGCGCCTTCGGGTCCGTCAACAAGCGAAGCATCTCTGGGGTCATGGGTCGGCCTCGTTCACGAATTTGAATCCGCGAGGATACCCCAATCTGGCGTTCCTGACAGTCGAACCTCAGGCCGCCCGGAAGAGCTCGCTCGCCGCGACGCGCGCCCGCTGCGTGAGCCGCGCCGTCTCGATTGCTCGCCCCCG
>DATLIL010001220.1:0-1683 GCA_035539475.1 Polyangiaceae bacterium | reverse complement strand
CAAGCCTTCCGGCACGAGCTCGGCGAGCTCTTCGACGAGCTCGATGCCGAGCTCGTAGTCGATGCCGGAAAACGTCTCGCCCCGATCGAAGGCCTGCCCCTGGCGATTGAACGAACGGTGATCGTCGGCCGCAAAGCGCGTGTCGCGCGTCAGCTTGCCGGTGAGGAGGCCAGACGAGAGCGGGAGCCGGGCCAGAACCCCAACGCGCCGGCGCTGCGCCTGCTCGAAGAACAGCTCCGCGGGCCTCTGGCGGAAGACGTTGAAGACGATCTGCACGCTCTGCACGTTGGGATACTCGATGGCCTTGAGCGCTTCTTCGACGCGCTCGACACTGACGCCGTAGAAGCGCAGCTTGCCGGCCTCGACCAGCTCGTCGAGGTAGCCGAACACCTCAGGACGGTAATAGACGTCCGTCGGTGGGCAGTGCAGCTGCAAGAGGTCGAGCGCCTCGACCCCGAGGTTCTGCAAGCTGGACTCGACCCAGGCGCTCAAGTTCTCGCGCGTGTAGCCGTCGGCCAGATGTTTCGGCTGGCGGCGCCCCACCTTCGTCGCCACGACGAACGACTCCTTCCGCTCGCGCCGCAGGCGACCGAGCAGCCTCTCGCTGTGCCCATCGCCGTACACGTCCGCCGTGTCGAAGAAGTTGACGCCGCGATCCAGCGCGCGGTGCAGCGCAGCGAGCGAGTCGTCGTCTTGAACACTGCCCCAGGTGCCCCCGATGGCCCAGGCCCCGAAGCTGATGGTCGAGACATCGAGGCCGGTCCGGCCGAAAGAACGGTACTGCATGACGAGCTCCAGGGATTTCCGCGCCGGCGCATGCTAGCAAAGACGACGAGGACATGGACGATCCGCGCTTCCAAGCAGCGATTGCCGCCTTCGACGCGATCCACGCGCGCGATCCGGCGCATCCGCGCGCGCTGGTCGAGGCCGAGCGACTGTCTGCCTGTGTGCAGCGCCTGGACGAAAGCGCGTCCGTGGCGCTCCGCCTGGCCGCGCGCTGCCAGCACCTCGAGCGCTGGTCGGTACCGCGGGAAACGTACCCCGAAGGGAGGATCGGCTACCTCAAGTGGCGCAAGGATCTGGCGCGCTTCCACGCCGATCGGGCCGCGGAGATCCTGCGTGGCGTCGGCTACGACGAGGCGACCATCGAGGCCGTGCGCGGCATCAACCTGAAGCAGGACCTGAAGCAGAGTCACGACGCGCAGACGATGGAGGACGCCCTGTGCCTGGTGTTCCTCGAATACGAGCTCGAGGCCTTCCTCGACAAGTATCCGGACGAGGCCAAGGCCGTGGATATCCTGCAAAAGACGTGGCGCAAGATGAGCGAGCGCGGGCACAGCGCGGCACTTTCACTGTCGCTCTCTCCGCGCGGAGCCTCGCTCGTGGGCCGAGCCCTCGGTGGCTGATGCGCGTCAGCGCCCTCACCATCTACCCGGTCAAGGCCTGCCGCGGCATCGACGTTCCGCGCGCACGTGTCGTCACGCGAGGTTTCGAGCTCGACCGGCGCTACATGATCGTCGATGCGGAAGGTGATTTCGTCACCCAACGAGACCGCCACGAGCTCGCGCTGGTGAGTACGAGCCTGACGCCCGACGGCTTCGAGCTCAGGGCTCCGAACCTGGCCCCGCTCGAGCTCCCGCGCGCACACGAGGCCGGCCCGCGCGTGCGCGCCAGGGTCTGGGC
>DATLIL010001219.1:0-3111 GCA_035539475.1 Polyangiaceae bacterium | reverse complement strand
AGCCCGACGCGCTCGTGCCCCCCTTCTCGGGGCCCGCCGGATCGTCGTCGGCCGACTTGCCACCGCAGTTCGCCAGCGTCGCGCTCACGATGAGCACACAGCCGATGTTGAGACGTTGACCCATCACTCCACTCCAATCCTCGACAGTCGACGGGCACTGATTGCAAGTGGGATGCCAGCAAGATTAGCGGCCTAAATCACGGCCCTGGCACGGTTTGGCACAACGTTGGGGGCTTCAGTCGACCCAATCTGGCGCAGGGATCGGGCGGATCAGGGCAGTGCTGGCGAGCATGGCCAGCAGTCCCTCGACCTCGTCGCGCTCGCAATCGGGGAACGCGTCGCAGAGCGCCTGCACGGTGAACGCGGCGCGGGTTGCCAGAACCCAGTCGATCAGCCCGCGCGCCTCCGGATTGATACCGATCACGGTCTGCGCTTGCGGGCGGATGTTGGGACCGCTCAGCACCGTACAGCGCAGCTTGCCCAGCGCTGCGTCCATCTCCATTTCGAGCGTCGAGTTCGGCAAGCGAATGTAGCGCTCGAAGCGCGCTTCCATCGGGTACTGCTTCTGGCTGCCGACGGTGAAGCCGTGCACGCCCCAGGCCTGGTGCGCGGCTTCCGCCGGTAGGCTCGGCAAGCGCGCTGCCAGGTCGGCCAGTAGCGGCGCCCAGCTCTCGTGCGCCTCGGCGGCGACGCCGGCATCAGCGCTCCAGCCGCCGTAGCTGCGCGCACGCCAGCTCGGTGCCTGACCGAGGTAGTACTGCAGCACGTTGAGCAACACGCTCAGCCGCGAGGGCGCACGCACGGCCACGACCAGCGACAGTGACTCTTCGGGCTGCTCCGCCGTGGTGTGCCAGGTGCCGGCCGGCATGAAAAAGGCCGATCCAGGCTGTAGCTCCAGGGTCTGGAACGGCTTCTCGAGCACCTCGCGATTGGAGAGCGGAAAGCCGTCGTGGTAGCGCGAGCCAAAGTCCGAATGTGCGGCCGCGCCCGGACTGAACTGAATGTCGGGCTCGTGCACGAAGCCGTTCGGCGCGTGGCGAAAGGTCTTCCGCCCACGGATCTGAAAGAACAATTGATCGTAGCGATCGTGGTGCAACGTGAGGCCGGAGCCCTTGGCGTTGGCGAAGGCCATCAGCGCCGCGCATTCCGGCAAGCCGAGGCTCGCCTCCACGCCGCGCAACCAGGCCTGCGCCGTCGCCGAGGAGCGCAGCAGATCCGGGAAGTACACGGTCAATCCAGAGCGGAGCAGCGCCGTTGGATGAGCCCCGCTGACCGGAAACTGCAAACCTTCGACGGCGCCCCCGCTGGCGACCTCCACGTTGCCGGAGAAGTCGCGGCACAGCGCTTCGATGCTCTGCATCGGCCCGCTGCGCATGAACTCCGGCAATCGTTCGAGCGGTCCGTGGCTAGAATAGAGCGCGGGCTGTGCAAAGAGCTCGCGCGCCGACATCCCGAATAGCTGCCGCAACGGATCAGTCACGCGCTCGACGTTAGCAAGTCCCGTTCCAGCCCGCAGCGGGCACGACGATCACACCTCCGGGGCTTTCGAGCGCTACTTCTTCGCCCGGCTGACTTGCAAGGGCTGAAGCGTGTAGTACGTCGCCGGACCCAGAGGCTTTCGCTTGGTCCGCCCAGAACAATCCAGCTCCGCCCCCAGCCAGGTTCTCGAGCCCCCCGACCTCGGCGAGGTTCCCGACATCCGGCTCATCGCGTTCGACATGGACGGTTCGCTGCTCGACGACGAGAAGCGCCTCCATCCCGGGTTCTGGCCGCTTCTGGAGCAGCTCCACGCCCGCGGCATCGTGGTCTGTCCGGCGAGCGGGCGTCAGTACGCCACGCTGCGCGCCGAGTTCGAGCGCGACGATCTCGTCTTCATCGCGGAGAACGGCGCCTACGTCGTGCGTGACGGCGTCGAGTTGAGCGCGGCCCCGCTGCTGCTGTCTACTGCGATGGCGATCGTCGAGACGGTGCGAGCCGCGAGTGCGCACCACCACGACCTCGGCACTGTCGTCTGCGGCAAGCGCTCTGCGTACATCGAGCGCACCGACGACGCCTTTCTCGCCCATGTCCGTCCGTATTACCGCCGTCTCGAGCTGGTCGATGATCTGCGCACGGTGAACGACGAGGTGCTCAAGGTCGCCGTCTACGACTTCGAGTCCAGCGAGCGCGCAGCCCGAGTACTGGCAGCCTTCGAAGGGTCCGACCGCGTGCAAATTTCGGGTGCACACTGGGTGGACGTGATGAGCAGCGCCGCCGACAAGGGCACCGCCCTGAATCGCGTGCAGACGGCCCTGCACGTCACGTCCGAGCAAACGATGGTCTTCGGCGACTACTTCAACGACGTCGGCATGTTCCAGGCGGCGAGGTGGTCGTTCGCCATGGACAACGCGCACCCGGAAGTGCGCGCGCTGGCGCGCTTCGTTGCGCCCGCCAACACCCGCAACGGCGTGATCCGGACCATCGCCTCGGTGCTGGCGATCGAGCTTTAGCCGCGACTGGCCTCGCCTCGTTGACCCGGTGCTCGAGTGGAAAGATGATCCAGTGCACCATGGCTGACCAACGGCGGCTCTGGCCTCCCAGCACTGCTTGTCTGGCGCTCGCGCTCCAGGCCTGCCTGGTCAACACGTCCCAGCAGCCTTCGCAGCAAGGCGAGCGGGCTGGTGCCGGTGGACAGCAGCCAATACAAGCGCCGACGCACCTCGATCCGGAAATAGCGTCCCTGCCGGCGTCGTCGCCCGAGCCCGTCGATCCTGTCTACCGCTGGAGGATGGAAGCCACCACCGTGTCCGGGAGGCTTCAGCCCGAGCTGATCCAGCTGGAGGTCCGCCGCGGCTGGGATCGAATACGCCCCTGTGTGGACTGGGGCTTTGCGCGGAACCCGCAGCTGGCCGGCAGGCTGGCGGTGCAGTTCATGATCGACAGAGCGGGTGATGTGAAGTTGATCAGTGCCGTCTCGAACACGTTGCCGGACAGAAGAGTCGTGCACTGCGTGCTCGACCGCTTTCGAGGCTTCTCCTTTCCTCGACCCGAAGCGGGCACGGTGGTCGTCGTTTACCCCATGGTGTTCGAGCCAGCGCCAGGACGTGCGCTGGATGCTAAAAACGGATTGAG
>DATLIL010001218.1:0-7381 GCA_035539475.1 Polyangiaceae bacterium | reverse complement strand
TTCGTGGGTTTGCAGCGAGACGAGTCCGCGCGTCGGGGCCGAGAAGCTCCGCGTTGCCATCGTCGGCTCGACGCCGCGCTCGGGTCCCAGCCAGGCGATGAAGATCTTCGCGCGCCTGGGCTGGTACGACATGGCGGCGTTCGCGGTGGTCCGGGCTGGCTGCTGCCCCGACGCGCCGCCGCTCGAGCTCGAAGGAACGTCCAAGAGCTGCACGTCGATGGTGGGAGCCCTGAACGAAATCGGCGAGGCCGTGGTGGCGAGCAAGCCGCCCCAAGACGCGCTCGACAAGTACAGGGCCTCGATCCACTGCGAGCTCAACAAGGGGCGTGCCTACGCCCTTGGGCGCAGTGAGCGGCCGGTCGGTGGCGAGGACGCGGCGTTTCTCGAGCTGGTCCGCAAGCTCGACGGGAACTGATGCTCGACGTCCTCGAGGTGGTCGTGCAGATGGTGCTGAACATCGCCCTCCCCGCGTCGCTGATACGCTGGGACGAGAAGCGGCTGTCCGAGCTCCAGCTCTCGCGCGCCTGGCCCCTTGCCTCGTTCTGGATCGCCGTGGTGGCGTTCGGGCCGCTCTGCCTGCCGTTTCACTTCGTGCGCACCCGGCGCTCGCTGCTCGGACTTTTGTGGGGAGTTTTGGCGCTCGTCCTGGCGATCCTGGCCGGGGCCCTGGTGGCCGGCCTGCTGGGCGCCCTGCGGCCGGAATAAGCCCGCCGGGGAGATTGTCCGAGCGGCGCTGGTCCGCTATAGCCGGGCCGGTTCTTCCTCAAAGGAAAACGGAGCAATGCAGGACGTCCGAGCCCTCAACGAGATGGTGGCCAAAGAGAGCGCCTTCGTCGACGACCTCTTCGCGGAGGTCGGAAAGGTCATCGTCGGGCAACAGCAGATGATCGAGCGCATCCTCGTCGGCCTCCTGGCCGGCGGCCATGTGTTGCTCGAGGGTGTGCCCGGCCTCGCCAAGACCCTGACGGTGCGCACGGTCTGCGACGCCATCAGCGCGAAGTTCTCGCGCATCCAGTTCACGCCCGATCTGCTGCCGGCGGATCTGGTCGGCACCGTGATCTACGACCAGAAGACGGGTCAGTTCTCGAGCAAGCTCGGCCCCATCTTCGCCAACCTGGTCCTGGCCGACGAGATCAACCGCGCGCCGGCCAAGGTGCAGAGCGCGCTGCTCGAGGCGATGCAGGAGCGTCAGGTCACCATCGGCGACAAGACCTACGAGCTGCCCGATCCGTTCGTGGTCATGGCCACGCAGAACCCGATCGAGCAGGAGGGCACCTACCCGCTGCCCGAAGCTCAGGTCGACCGCTTCATGCTCATGATCAAGGTCGGCTACCCGACGCGCGAAGAGGAGCGCTCGGTGATGGACCGCATGACCAGCGTGGTGTCGACCAAGGCGCAGCCCAAGACCACCCCCGAGCAGCTGCTCCAGGCGCGCAAGGTCGTGCGTGACGTGTACATGGACGACCGCGTCAAGGACTACATCGTGGACGTGGTGTTCGCCACGCGTGAGCCGCAGAGCCGCGGGCTCAAGGATCTGGCCCCCCTGATCGAGTATGGCGCAAGTCCCCGCGCCAGCATCGCGCTCAACTTGGCCGCGCGCGCGCACGCTTTCTTGCGCCACCGCGGGTACGTCACGCCGGAGGACGTCAAGGCCATCGGGCCCGACGTCTTGCGCCACCGCATGGTGCTGTCCTACGAGGCCGAGGCGGAAGAGGTCACCGCCGAGCAGATCGTGCGGCGCGTGTTCGAAGTCGTCGAAGTACCTTAGGAGGACGGTCCGTTGATCCCGAAGGAGCTGCTCAAGGCTCTGCGCAAGATCGAGATCACGACGAACCGGCTCGCCACCGAGCAGCTCGCCGGCAGCTACACGTCCGTGTTCAAGGGCCGGGGCCTGGCCTTCAGCGAGGTGCGCGAATATCAGCCCGGCGACGACGTCCGCACCATCGACTGGAACGTCAGCGCGCGCATGGACTCGACCTACGTGAAGGTGTTCACGGAGGAACGCGAGATGACCATGCTGCTGGTGGTGGACCTGTCCGCCAGCCAGCTGTTCGGCACGCGCCGCGCCAGCAAGGCGCGCCTGGCCGCGGAGGTGGCGGCGGTCTGTGCCTTCAGCGCGATCAAGCACAACGACCGCGTGGGCCTGATCCTCGGCACCGACGCGATCGAGAAGATCGTGCCGCCCAAGAAGGGCGAAAAGCACGTCATGCGCGTCGTGCGCGAGATCCTCGGCGCCAAGCCCGAGCGCACCGGCACCGATCTCAAGGTGATGCTGGAGACGCTCTACAGCGTCTCGCGCCGGCGCAGCGTGGCCTTCGTGCTGAGCGACTTCTTCGCCAGCGGCTACGAGCGCGCGCTGTCGCTGGCCGCGGCGCGCCACGACGTGATCCCGGTCATGCTCGCCGATCCTCGTGACGAGGAGCTGCCCAACGTCGGACTGGCGAGCTTCGAAGACTTCGAGACCGGCGAGAGCGTGCTGGTCGACACCGGCAACGAGTTCGTGCGCGCCCACTACGCGCGTGAGATGAAGAAGCTGCGCGAGCGCCCGCTGGCGCTGTTCCGCAAGTTCGGTCTCGACCATTGCATCGTCCGCACCGACAAGCCCTACATCGGCCCGCTGCGCGATCTGTTCGCGCGGCGAGCGCGGAGGGCTCACCGGTGAGGCGCGCATTGCCAGTGCTGCTGCTCACGTTCGGGGCACCGTCCGCGCTCGCACAAGCGCCTTCCGCACCGCCGCCAGCGCCGCCGGCGGCGAGCGCCGTGGCCGCGCCGTCGATCGGCACTCCCTGTGTGGAACGCGTGCCGGCGGGCAAGGCGCGGCCCACGCTCAAGGAGAGCGTGCCGCAGAAGGGCCTCTCGGGGCACGCGCTGACGCTGAATTTCGAGATCGTCCACGGCAAGGGCGAGACCGTGCTGCCGAGCGGCTTTCAGCCGCAGTCCTCGAGCAAGGAGCTCGAGTCCATGGAGCGCAGCGGCCTCTATCTGCCGGATCCCGACGGCGGCGCAGGACCCGAGCTCGAGCGCAGTGAGCAGGGGGAGCAAGCGACGACCAAGGTTCGCGTCTCGTTCGTACCGCTGCCGGACAAGCCGGGCCGCAACGAGCTCGTGATCCCGCCGCTGCCGATCGCCATCGCGCGCGCCAGCGGCGACATGATCGTGCTCTGCACCGCGCCGCACCGCGTGCTGATCGAAGACCCGATCGCCAACGTGCCCGACGCCAAGCCGAAGGAGAACCCCACGGCGCGGCCGCAGCTCGAGGTCTGGACGACAGCGAAGAACGCCGCGCTGGTCGCGCTGATCGCGCTCGTGGCCGGAGCGCTGATCGCCTGGCTGGTGGGCAAGTGGCTGCGCCGCCCGAAGCCCGTGGCACCGCCGCCGCCGCCGCGCCCGCCCTGGGAGGTCGCGCGCGAAGAGCTGTTCGACCTCAAGCACGCCGGCCTGCTGCAGGAGCAGCGCCACGCCGAGTACTTCGACCGCGTCTCGGACACGGTGCGCAAATACCTCGGAGCGCTGTACGGCTTCGACGGCCTGGAGAGCACCACGCGCGAGGCGCTCGGCGTGCTGCGTAAGGTCTCGCCGCGCATCGCCATCCTGGACACGATCGAGAGCTGTCTGCGCGACGCGGATCTGGTGAAGTTCGCGCGGGTCACGCCCAGTGACGGCGATTGCGCCCTGGCGATATCGCGCGCCGAAGAAATCGTGGAGGCCACCATGCCGGCAACGGCGCCGGCGGTCCCGCCAGCGCGCAGCGCGGAGGTCACGTCGTGAAACGTGGCCTGCGCATCGTCGTGGCCGTGACGCTGACGCTGCTGATCGGCGCCGCCGCCCTGACTTACCCTGCGCTCAGCCGCCTGAGCGAGCTCACGCACGCGAACTGGCAGTACCCCTGGGCGCTGCTCGGCGCTCTGCTCATCCCGCTCGTCTTCTGGCGCGGCGTCTTCGGCGAAGACCGCCGCATTCCCCGGCTCCGCCTGGGCACGCTCTTGCCGCTGACGACGGGTCCGGCGGGGGTACGAGTGTGGCTGCGCGACGCGCCGGGTATCGCGCGGGCGTTCGGCCTGCTGCTGTGCATCGCCGCCATCGCACGGCCGCTCAACACCCTGCGCTCCGTCACCTCGGAAGAAGAGGGCATCGATATCGTCGTGGCCCTGGATCTGTCCGGCTCGATGCGCGCGATCATCGACAACCTGCCCGACGACCTGCAGGGCTTCGTCGAGCGCAAGGCGCCGGGCATCCGCCCCACGCGTATCGACGCCGCCAAGGCCGTGCTGCGCGACTTCATCTCGCGCCGCAAGAGCGACCGCATCGGCGTCGTGGTGTTCGGCTCGAACGCCTACGTCGTCTCGCCGCCGACGCTCGACTACCACCTGCTCGACGCGCTGGTGTCCAAGATGGACATCAACCTGATCGACCCGAACGGCACCGCCATCGGCGATGCGGTGGGCACCGCCGCCGCGCGTCTTCGCCGCAGCACCGCCAAGAGCAAGGCCGTGATCCTGCTCACCGACGGCGACAACCGCGGCGGCATGATCGCGCCGGAGTATTCGGCGGAGCTCGTCAACAAGGTCGGCGCAAAGCTCTACAGCATCCAGATCGGGCAGGGTGAGGAGGCGCAGGTCCAGGACGGCTTCGACTTCTTCGGCCAGCCCCGCTACCACCAGGCTCACTATCCGGTAAATCCCAGGCTCTTGAAGGAGCTCGCCAGCAAGACCGGAGGGCAGATGTACGTGGCCACCGACGCACGCAGCCTGCAGGCGAGCTTTCACGACGTGCTCGACAAGCTAGAGAAGACCAAGCTCAGCGCCAGCACCGCGCACTTCGAGGAGCTCTACCGCTTCCTGCTCTTGCCGGGCGTGCTGCTCCTGGCGCTGGACGCCGTGCTGCGCGCGCTCGTGCTGAGGAGGTTCCCGTGAAGTTCGCCGAGCCGATCTGGCTGCTCGGGACCCTGGGGGCGCTGTTCATCGCCGCGCTGCTCGCGCTCGGCGGCTTCTTGCACCAGCGTGCCGTGAAGCGCTTCGGCGATCCCGAGCGCGTCAGCGAGCTCGTCACCTCGCGCCCGGGCAGTCGCCGCGCGCTCAAGGCCGTGCTCTCGGTGCTGGCCCTGGGCCTCGCTTTCGTGGCGCTGGCGCAACCGCAGTACGGCCGCGGCACACGGCTGATCCCGGCTACCGACCTCGACGTCGTGCTGGTCATGGATTTCTCCAAGAGCATGTACGCGCGCGACGTCTCGCCCTCGCGCGTCGAGCGCGCCAAGGCCGAGGTGGGCCGGCTGATCAGCGAGTTGCCCGGCGCACGCTTCGGCGCTGTGGCCTTCGCGGGTGACGCCATGGCCTTTCCGCTGACCAGCGACGGCGGCGCCATCGCTCAGTTCTACAAGCAGCTCACGCCCAACGACATGCCGAGCGGCGGAACCGCCATCGGGCGCGCGCTCGAGGGCGGCCGCGAGCTCTTCGCGCGTGATCCGCTGTCCAAGGACCACCGCCGCGTGATGGTGCTCGTCACCGACGGCGAGGATCTCGAAGGCGATCCGCTCGGGGTGGCCACGGCGGCGCACCAGGACGGCGTCACCATCGACGTCGTGCAGATCGGCGGGCGCACGCCGGAGCCGATCCCCGAGATCGACGAGGCCGGGCGCGTCGCCGGCTACCGCACGGACGAGAACGGCCAGCCCATGACCACCAGCCTGAGCGCGGCCGGTGAAGAACAGCTGACCAAGATCGCCGAGACCGGCGGCGGCGTGATCGTGCGCAGCGAGAAGGGCCAGACCGGCATCGAGCAGGTCGCGGCGCGGCTGCGCCAGCTGATGAGCGAGGAGCTGTCCGAGAAGGTCGAGACCGTATACGCCGACGTCTTCGCCTACCCGCTGGCGCTCGCCATCCTGCTGCTCCTGATCGAGACGTTCATCAGCGAGGGACCGAAGCGAGGCGGGCCCCTGCTCGTGCCGCGCGAGCCCGAAAACCGAGCGCCGCGCCGGCGCGCCGCCAAGAAGGCCGCGCGCGCCGCAGCCGCGGGCGCCGCCAGCGCCATGTTGCTGGGCGTGCTGGGTTCGGGCTGCGAACGCACCGACAAGCTCTTCGAGCGCGAGTCGCCGGAGGTCAACGCCGCGCTCGAGGCGCTCGACGCCGGCGACGCGGGCGCGGCGGTGTCGCTCTTGCAGCAGTACCTGCTCACCGGCAAGTGCGAGGGCGGCCAGATCGCGACGCCGGAGCCCGTGCGCACGCGCACGAACGCGAGCTTCGATCTCGGCCTCGGCCTGTTCAAGATCGCGGAGCAGTTCGGGCAACGCTTTGGTGAAGAGACGCCCGTCGGCGACGGCGGGCTCACCCCCGAGCAAGAAGCGCAGAAGAGCCAGCGCAGCGACCAGGCCGGATGCGCCGCCACGATCGTACGCCTGGTCGCCGCTGACGCGACGCAGCCCGTCGATCTGCGCGCGCGGGCCTTCTATCTGGCTGGCAACCTCGAGTTCTTGCGCGGTGAGTACCGCGCCGCCGTCTCCGCTTACGACGCGGCGCTGAAGCTCATTCCCGGGTTCGAGAGTGACGCCGGCGACGGCATCGGTCGAGACGCTGCCTACAACCGCGCCATCGCGCTGCGCCGCCTGGAAGACGAGCAGAAGGACGCCGGCAGCGACGGCGGCGAGCCGGACGGCGGTGATCAGCCGGACGCCGGTGAGGACTCCGGGCCGCCCGATGGCGGTGGTCAGCCGGACGGCGGCGATCAGGACAAAAAGGACGAGCAGCCCGACGCCGGCGACGACAAGGACAAGGAAAAGCCGGAACAAGATCGGCCGGACGGCGGGGACCAGCAGCAGCAACCCGAGCAGCAGCCGCAGCAACAGCCGCAGCAACAGCCGCAACCGCAGCAGCCACCACCGAGCCAGGACGACCGTCTGCTCGATCAGCTCGAGCAGGCGCCGCTCTTGCAGCATCAGCAGGGCAAGCGGCGCGGTCGTGTGTTGCCCTCGGGGGACAAGTGAAGCTCTGGGCGCCGGGCGCACTCCTCGGCGCGGTGGTCGTCATGGCTGCGCCCGCGCAGGCCCAGGTCAAGCTCCAGACCGAGGTCAGCGCGCAGAAGGTGCAGCTCGGCGACAGCATCGAGCTTCAGCTCACCGTGATGTCGAGCTCGGAGGACGCCACGCTCTCCACGCCCAAGCTGAGCGCTCCGGCGGGCATCGAGGTGCGCGGACCGCGCTCCAGCAGCCAGACGCGCGTCAGCATCGTCAACGGTCGCATGAACAAGAGCGTCGGCGTCACGCTCACCTGGGCGCTCACGCCGACGCGCACCGGCAAGTTCCGCATCGGACCGCCGAGCGTCGAGATCGCAGGGCGGCGGGAGCAAGGGCAGGTCGTCGAGCTCGAGGTGCTGCCCGCCGGCTCGCTGC
>DATLIL010001217.1:0-3890 GCA_035539475.1 Polyangiaceae bacterium | reverse complement strand
TGAAGAACTGTCCCTTCACGTAGTAGGGGCTGTTGCGGTCCACCTTCTGGAACAGCCGGATCGACTCCTCGTACCGGCGTTCCCTGTACTTGTAGCGGCCCAGCAAGTAGTTGAGCTGCCAGTAAAGGTCGCGCTGCTGCGCGTTGTCGAAGCGCGCCACCTGCCCGTCGGTGTACTTGCCGACGCGCTCGATGATGTCAGCTGGCTCGGGCAGCTGCGTGGCGAGCTTGGCCAGCCACAGCAGCGTCTCCTTGAATTTCTGGTGATTCGGGTTGTCCGACACCACGCTGAAGATGGAGTAGCTGGCCTGGTAGAACTTCAGGCGATAGAGCGAGATCGCGAGGTAGTACTCGGCGATCTGCTTGTTGCCCGGGTCGTCGCCCGTTTCACCCGTGACGACGCGGTGCAGCGCCTGAGCCGCCTCGTTCCACTTCTCTTTGTCGAACAGTGCCTTGGCGCTGCCCATCGCCGCGCTCATCTTGCCAGCCGTCACCGGCCCCGGAGCCGCGGGAGCCGCGCCTTCATCGAGATCGATGTCGACGCCCTCCATGCCTCCTTTGGGCTTGGCACCTTCATCGAGATCGACGACCTCCTGAGCCTGCACGGAGCTCGATGGCAGCCCGACGCTGGCGACAGCGGATGCCAGGATGCAGACGGCGACGAGGCGCTTTCGAAACATGGATCCCCTTCTGGATGGGTGGTGTCAGCACGGAGGATAAACCATCCAAAGCGGTTCGACCGGGCAAGCGGGCGTGGATTGGCACATGAGAGTCGCCCAGCGAACGAGAGGCTACTCGAGCGCGTGACGCCTGGCTGAGCCACGCGCGGCGTACGCCGTGTGATCAGGACGGCTTGAGGGCCGAGCGATGCCCACGCCTCGACCCCTTGTTCGTGATTCTCCGTGAGCACGAAACGCGCTTCACCGAGAGCGCCGATGCGCGTCAGCTCGTAATCAAAACACGGACGGTGCTCATCGCAGCCGAAGGGATCGATCGAGGTGCTTGCCTCCGCACCGAGGTGCAGGAAGCTGGTAACCGGCAGCGCCGCGTGAAGTTCGGATTGCTCCCGCTCGCCTTCACGTTGACGTTGTAAATGCCCGCTGCCACGGCCTCTCTGTAGCGGCGTCCGTAGATGCCGTCTCCAGCATCGGTTCGCGGGTCAGTTCGCTACCTATCGATCAGGCAACGGCCCCGGACCGCATCGACAATCGCTTCGATCAGTGCGGAGGTCAGGCTCGTGCCGGGGTCGAGAGCGCCTCAGGTCACCTTTGCAGAGATCGCCGACAGTTCCTCGAAGTCCAGGTCGCGCTCCAGCTCGTGCAGCACTCGGTCGTCGATCTGCCCCGCGCGATGCAGCCGCAGGAGCTCCGCGCGCCCGGCCGCGTTGGCTTCCAGCACCAAGTCGAAATGCGCTTGCAGTCGCGGCTGGAACTCCGCCTCGTTGCCCGCATAGCGCTCGGAGATGGATGCGCGACGGCGGTAGGTCTCGAGCAGTTGCGGGTGGATCAGCGAGCCATCCGCGGCGTAGGCTCGCGCTTCGACGTGCTTCGCCATCGCCTGCGCCATCGCGGCCTCGGCCTGCGACATGGTCAGCGGCGCGACGTGGGCGCCGGCCTCGGGCGGACGCAGCCAGCGGATCACCACGCCGAGCGTCGTGCCCTGCACGAGGACCGTCGCCAGAATCACCGCGAAGGCCGCAACCAGCATGAAATCGCGGCCGGGCAAGTCCGCGGGCACGGTCAGCGCGACGGCCAGCGTGACGACACCACGCATGCCAGCCCAGCTCAACACCGTCGACGCCCGCCAGCCCATGGTCTCGAAGCGGCGCCAGCCGAGCCTTCTGCGCAGCGCGATGACGCCATCGCAAGCGAAGATCCACGCGAAGCGTGCCAGCGTCAGCCCGAGCAGAATCCAGAGGATGGGTCCGGCCATCTGCTCGAGCACGACGACGAACCCGCCGGCGCGATGGATGACGTCGCGCAGCGACGAACCGATGAGCATGAACACGCTCGCTTCGAGCAAGAAGATGAGCACCGTCCAGAACGACGTACCCCGTAGGCGGATCGCTGCCGAGAAGACCGCGTGCTGGTACCAGCCGCAGATGAGGCCGGCCACGACGGTGGCGATGACACCCGACACGTGCAGCATCTCGGCCAGGATGTAGGCGGCCCAGCACAGCAAGACCGACGCAGCGATGACGAGGTACTCATCGCCCAGCCGTTTCACCACCAGCACCCAGACCGCGGCGACCACGGCACCGACCACAGCGCCGCCAAGCGCGAGCAGCGCGAAGCTACCGAGCGCATCCACCGTGCTGAACGTGCCTGTCACGGCCGCGGCCACCGCGAAGCGGAACAGCACCAGGCCCGTGGCGTCGTTCAGCAGGCTCTCGCCTTCGAGCAGAATGGACAGCCGCTGCGGCAGGTGCACCCGCTGCAGCACCGCGCGCGCGGCGATGGCATCTGGCGGCGAGACGATGGCGCCGAGCGCCGCGCAAGCCGCCCAAGGCAACGACGGTAGGAGCGCGTGCGTCACCACAGCCACCACCAACGTGGTGAACACGACGGCGCCGATGGCCATCGACAGGATGCCGATGATGTGCCGACGCAAATGACGCAGGGGGATGAACCAGGCGCCATCCATCAGCAGCGGCGGCAGAAAGATGACGAGCACCAGCGCTGGATCCAGCGAGATGTGAGGCAAACCCGGAACGAATGCCAGGGCCGCACCGCCGACGATCAACGCCACAGCCGGCGGCAAGTGCAGCCGGTGCGCTGCGTAGTGCAGCACGATGACCGCAAAAAGCATCGCGATCAGCAGCTCGAACAAGTGGACAGCATCCATAGCCACGCCCGTTGTACCGCATTGACGGGCCTTGAGGCGTGGAGCAGAGCGCGGAAGCTAGCCGACCAGCGCCGGCCTGGCGGAGGAAGGTGATCGAGTCCATGTAGACGTCCTCCTGGCGACCAGAGCGGCTTCTGCGAACCCGGGTTCCGTGGGGCATTTGCTGCCGCCCCTGGAGCTGCCAGCGACGCACAAGGAACCCCACAACGCCACCGACCGGTGACGAGGAGGGACTTGAGCGACAGCGGAGGACCTCCGACTGCGCAAGCGAACGTTTGGGGCTGGGGCCCAAAACTAGGGGTGGGGCCCCGCTGAATTCACTTCGGCTGTGCACGAGGAGGGACTTGAGCCCCCACGCCTTGCGGCGCCGGAACCTAAATCCGCTGGGACGTAGCGAGACGCGCCGAAACGTAGCGAAAGTGTCGGTTCACCGTCCAGTTCGCCACCGTTCGCGACATCTCGGGAGCGGCTGGAGACGATTGCGAGACGATTCGCGTCACCTACTCCGCGGAGCAGGCGAACTGACCGAGCGTGAAGGGAGGCAGACCGCGACGATGACCGGCAGCTGTGACTTTTACGCGCTTTCGCGGACGCTCTCGCGTGGTTACGGAGAAACACGAGAGGCTTGCGAATGGCTAAGCGGACCAAGGTGCGAACGACGGAGAAGGAGAAGCGAGCGGCGCCGAAGGCGATCTTCCCCACCTTCTTCATGACTGGCTTCGAGTGCTCGACGTTCTTGTGGAAGGACCGCGAGCGCAAGGACTACGTCGCGTTGACGGCGCACGACCGCTTTCTGGATGAGGACTACGCGGGCGTCGAGCGCCTTGGCTTCAAGGCCGTGCGCGAGGCCATCGAGTGGCCACTGGTGGATCAGGGGGGTGGCCGCTACGACTTCTCGCGTGCGGAGCGCATCCTGGACGCCCTCGAGCGCCATCGAGTGACGCCGATCTGGGACCTCTTTCACTACGGATTACCCGACGATTGCGATCCGTTCAGCGACGAGTGCCGCGAACGCTTCGTCGCCTATTGCAGAGCTGCGGCCGAGCT
>DATLIL010001216.1:0-10633 GCA_035539475.1 Polyangiaceae bacterium | reverse complement strand
GCGTTGGCGACGTGAAAAGGGTCCTTCCGCGCGGCGACGGGCTCGGTGTGGGAGCGGCAGGCAATGTCGTGGGCGGCGTGTTCACCCAACCCCCGCCGCATGCCGAACCGTCAGGGCTACTGGGTGTCGGAGCAGCAGCGGAAGCCGGTCTCGGTGCCCTTGTAGACCTTGTCGTGCGCGGTCTGGGCAGCGCGGCAGAAGTTTCTTCCGGGCTGCCAGTACGCACCCTTCATCGCCGGGCGCGGCGGATTGCTGCCGTCGATGGTGACGAACTCTTCGATGTTACCCGCGAGGTCGGCGACGCCGAACGGGCTGAGGCACCGTGAGTAAGAGCCGGAAGGCGCTCTCAGATCGCGGAGTTGGCCGCTATCGTCGAGGACGGGGTTGCGATCGGCGTTGCACGCTTCGGAGTCGCGAGAAAAGCCGTAAGGGTACGGTCGCATCTCCTCGCCTTCACACGCGAAAACGTATTCGCTCTCCTGACAGACGCGCTTGCCGAGCGAGCGGCAGGTGCGATCGGCGTCCGTCCAGCTCTGCTTGTTGGCGGGCAGCGTTTCACCGGCGCGCGTGTACTCGTTGCGATCGATGCAGTAGCGCAGGTGCTTGCGCTCCTTCGAGCGGCAGGTCGACGCGCTGTACTGCAGGCAGCGGAAGTAGCGGTAGCGGCCGGGCGGGTCCGCGTACTTCTCGCAGTGGAGCTCGACGTCCGGGCAGTAGTTGCCCTCGACCAACACCATGCCCGCGGGGCAGGCGTCGGGCTCGGAGCTCTCGGTTTGCGGCTCCGCGGGCGGCGTCACGTTCACGAGCGCGCCCTCGCTGCTCTTCATGACCGGCTGCTCGTCGACCTGGCGCTGCTCGGCCGGCCGAAATGGCGCTGCCTTTCGGCTACAGCCCAGAGGCAGTGCGAGCAGGCAGAGAGCGAGAGCGGTCAGCGTACGCACAGGCCCCCGAAGGACACCTCCGCGACGCCGAAGCGTCAAGCCATACCCGCTGACCGACCGACGAGTCATTTCGTTGAATCTGCAACAAGTTCAGCTCTCGGACGGTAGGTTGTCAATGTGCGCGCAATAATGCGCCACCGCCACAGTGTAAGTGCGCGAAAAGTCGGCCGCGGACTACCCTTGCCTACCCGGTTGGGCCCGAAGCCGCCGGGGCATCCATGCAGCACCTGATGCCGACCTGGATGTCCTTGTAGTAGTCGTCGTGCGCCGTGGTCGCGGGGCGGCAGCGATTGCGCGCGGCCATCCACCACCCGCCCTTGAGCGCGTTGTTGAACTTGGCCTCGAAGGCGTGCTCGCGGCGCGTGGGCTCGTCCATGTTCCCGGCCATGTCGTAGACACCAAAGGGGCTCACGCAGGCGTCGTGAGCGCCGGAGGGGGCGCGCAGGTCCTTCAACACCTGCTTGCCCTTCTGCATCTCGTAGAGATCGCTCTTGTCGTAGTTGCACACGGGCTGGCGGGAGAAACCGTAGGCGTAGGGCCGCATCTCCTCGCCCTCGCAGGCGAACGTCCACTCGACCTCGCCGCACAGTCGTTTGCCCAGGCTGCGGCAGGTCTTGCTCGCGATCTGATAGCTCGCGTAGTTCTGCGGCAGGGTCTCCCCGGGCGGCGTGTACTCGTGCTGGTCGATGCAGAAGCGCATCGGCTTGCGCTGACCGATACAGCGTGCCGAGGAGTACTCGGCGCAGCGAGCGAAGGGCAGCTTCTCGTCATCGAGCCAGCGGCTGCACACCTGGTCGACCTCGGTGCAGTAGTTCCCGGAGACGAGCACCATGCCAGGGCCGCAGATCGACGGCCCTGCGTCGACGGACGCCGACGCGGCTGGCTTCTCGCTGGTGCGGGCCGGCGCCGCCGACGGAGCCGGCGGCGTCACGGAGCGCGCCGGTAGGCTAGCGAGCTCAGGCGACTCTTCGCAGGCCGACACGAACGCCGGAGGGACGACGAGCATCCCCAGAGCGACGGTCAAAGCACGAGAGAGCATGGCCGGCTCGGAGGTTCTACCCACGTCTCGCGCAGGGCCAACTTCCAGCGGTCTAGCGGCCCTCGCCCAAAAACGGCACGAAGCGCACGTCCATCATCTTCTTCACTTCGAACGCGCCTTCGCCGCTCCCGGGCTTCAAGCGGCGCCAGAGCTCGAGATCCTGCCCCCCCGACTGTGAGCCCACCGGAATGACCATGCGTCCGCCACTGGCGAGCTGATCCTTGAGCGGCTGAGGGACGTGCTCGGGTGCGGCGGTCACCACGATCACCTGGAAGGGCGCCGCCTCCGGCCAGCCGCGGTAACCGTCGCCCGTGCGGAGCTCGACGCGATCGGGACCGTAGCCGCTGCCACGCAGGTTCCGTTCCGCGGAGCGCGCCAGCGGTGCCAGGTACTCGATGCTGTAAACCCTGGCGCAGAGCTCGGCGAGCACGGCGGCCTGGTAACCGCTGCCCGTGCCGATCTCGAGGCAGCGATCGCTCGGCTTCGGGTCCACGAGCTCCGTCATGGAGGCCACCACGGCGGGCTGGCTGATGGTCTGACCGTGACCGATCGGTAGCGGTCTGTCGGCGTAGGCTTCGCGGCGCACGGTCTCGGGCACGAAGCTGTGACGCGGGACACGCTTGAGCGCGGCCGTGACGCGCGGACTGATCTCGTAATCACCGGCGATACCGTCGAAGAGCCGGTTGCGCTCCGCGGCGCGCTCGGGCGGCACGACGCCAGTCGCTCCGCCGCTCGCTGGAGCCATGGGCTCTTCGCGCTCCGAACGCGAAGGACAGCCCGAAAGCAGCAGCGCGAGGCCGAAACTACTCGCGAACGATGACCGCGGTGCCCTGCCCCATGTCGCTGCCGACGTTGATGCCGTGCCAGCCGTTCGGCACGGGTGGGTCCGTCCAGAGAAAGACGACGCGCGCATCGATGGGCGACAAGTTTATGCAACCGTGGCTGCGAGGGATGCCGAAAACGTCGTGCCAGTAGGCGCCGTGCAGCGCGTAACCCGACGCAAAATACTGGATCCAGGGAACATCACGCAGCTCGAAGCCCGCCGCGCCGCGCCGCACGGTGACGCCGTACTCGGGATCTCTCCCTTTCTTGATGTTGAGCAGACGGCGCTGATCTTCCTCGTCGAGCTTTTCCCCCTTGGCCTCGGCGCGCTTCAGGCGCTCGACCGTCGCCGCAGCGTCGGCCGAGAGCGTGCTCTTTTGCGCTCGACTGCCGCCGGAGACGTTGGAATTTTCCTCGGAGTCCATGGCCGCGGCCACGTGCTTGCTCTGCAGGCGGAACGAGCCCTGCGGCGTCGACAGCGTCTCCTTGGGATCGCCCAGGCGATCGCGGCCCGTCGAGACCAGCGTGGCGTAGTACGGGCGTTTGCCCTCGTAGAGCACCAGCGTCTGCTGGCGCAGAGAAACGTCGATCCACTTCTCGCCCTTGTCGGCGGCCTCGGGCAAGGCCGACGGCTCCGCCACCACGGAGATATCCTCGCCGCGCAGCCACACGGTCTTGTCTCGCGCCGTCTGGTAGAAGCGCTTGCCGGCCTTGATCCGTGCGTTGCCGCTGAGGGGCACGAGCACGCGCTTGGGCACGGCCTCGACCGTGCGCACCTCGTCACGATCCTTCACCAGCTGGTAGCTCTGCGCGTCGCTGACGATGACCCAGGCGAACGGCATGCGCATCTTGTCGCCGAGCTCGATGCCGTGGAACGGGCTGCCCGTGTCCGGTTTGACCTTGGTCGTGGGGATCAGCCTGAGATCCACGGTCACGGCGAAGCGCCGCTTCAGATCCTCGCTCTCGGTCTCGAAGGCGCCCACGAACGAGAGCCCCGTCTTGCGGCGGACGCGGTCCGCGAAGTAGGCGCTCGCCGGCACGTCGAAGCCCGACACGTTGGGGATCTTCCGTCCGCCCTCGAGCCAGAAGGGCACGGGGTCGTTCGCGGACTGGCCGCCGAAAATCTCGTTTTCGCTGAGCGCCGTCGACACACGAAAGCCCTCGGGCGGCTTCGAGCCCGAGCTGGCAAAACCGCGAGCATCGAGCGGGACGTCGTTGGCACCGAGGATCACCCCCTGCACCTCTTGTTTGTGCTCGGCGTACCAGGCGAGGTGCTCGTCGAGCTTGAACTCGCTCTTGTTCTGCTCCGCCTTGCTGGGTACGCGCAGGTACTGCGGCGAGGTGGCTCGCACGAAGCCGTACTGGTAGGGCAACGGCTTGGTCAGATCCGGGCGGCGGCTGGCGGCGCGCACCAGCGGGTCGTCGAGCTTGGTCGTGGCCTCGTCGCTGCAGACGTAGCCCATCGGATAAACGCGGTACCAGTCGCCCTTGCAGCCCTTGCCGCTGACGGGCTCGGCGTCGCGCGTCACCGCGCCGCCCAGGCGGATGTAGCCTAGCTTGCGAGAGCCCAGCTCGGGCAGCTTGTAGACGGTCGCCGCGATCACCGTCGCCGCGATCTTGGGCGCGTTGTCGGGCGCCTTGGTGTCGAGCTCGCCGTGGTCGACCACGATCGTGGAGCCCGGGCTGGGTGCAGCCGAGCTCGAGGCCGAGGGTGCGGCGCCGGGGCTACCCGGCGAGTTCTTGCACGCGCTGGCGAGAACGAGGGCCGCCGCGCAGGCGGCAGTGACGGCGTATCGGGGGGCGCGGACCATGCGCCGCCTCCTCATAGCCCGATCCGGGCCTGGATCAACTATCGGACTCGCGCTGGCGCTCGCGTTCGCTGTCCACATCGCCGCGATCCGCGCCCTCGGCGCCCTCGCCGCCTACTTCCCAGTGCGTCGCGCCCGTCGGGAGCTCTGGCAACGTCGTGGGGTCCGTGCCGCGGCCCACCCAGTAGATCTCCGGGACCGGCCAGTAGCGGCTGGAGTAGTGCCTGACGCTGGTCGTTCCGTCGGGGCGCGTCAGCGTCACCGTGCTGATGATGTCGTAGCCCTTGCTGCCCTTCTGCTCGCGCTTCTGCTCCCCTGCGGGCATGTCGTCCTTGAACACGACACGGCGAAAGAAATCCTCGCTCTCGCGGACGGCGTAGGCGTGCTCGATCTTTCCGGGAGGATCGAGGCCCAGGAGCTCGACTCGAACGGTGGTCTTGGTCGGGTTGTAGGCGTGGACGATGATCGGGGTGGCGAAGGGGTTTCTGAGCTTGAGATCCACCTCGCCGTAGATCACCGTGGCGTCGAGGCCGAGCGGCGCGTATCCGCTCGGGCGGCTGTGGCTGCGCCGGCGTACCACTTCTAGCCCGCCGTACACGGCCGCGGCGTGCAGCGTGCTGGCGACCTGGCAGACGCCGCCGCCCAGGCCCGGCACCATCTCGTCGTTGACGATCTCGGGCGCCTCGACGAAGCCGCGCGCCTGCGTGCGCGGGCCCACCGCGCGATTGAAGCTGAACTCCTCGCCTGGACCGAGCACCAGCCCGTCGAGCAGCCGGGCAGCACGCCGGATGTTGATCACGCGCGGACCGCCGCGCCGCGCAAAGTCAGTCTCGTAGCTCCCGAGCACGCGCGAGACGTCGAGCCCACCGAGCATGTCCGAGGTGACGGCGGCCTGGATCGGGATGGCGGCGACCGCGAAGACCGAGTCCTCGTCGCGGGCGCCCGAGGCGATGGCACCGAGCGTCGACGGCACGTCTATCTCGCGGCCGGGCACGTCGGGGACGTTGCGCTTGCCGTCCAGATCGAGCCGGGCGTTCTCCGGATCCCGGTGCATGCGCTCGCGGTAGTGCTCGAGCGTGCTCTTGGCCTGCTCGGTATCGAAACGATAGGCCAGCTTGACGTCGATCGGTGCCGGGTCGGGGCGGTAGTGCCGGTACAGCCGGCTGAAGAGGCCGGGGCGAAGATCGGCCGACTCGATCGCCTCGAGCGTGGCATCGACGTCCAGATCGAGGCCGAGCTCCGCGAACGTCAGCCGCTCGAGGCCGTCGTCGAGCGCCAGGTGCGCTTCGCATTCGCCCAGGCGTTCGGCGCGTTGCTCGAGCCAGCCCCGGAGCTCACTCCGTTCCGGCGGGACGTACCCGCCGACGAGGACGCTCGGTCGGTCGCCGAGGAGGTTCTCCAGCACCGGGATCGCTGCCACCGCGCCGCCCGCGAGGGCGCCGCCCAGCACGAACGCGGCGACGAGGAGGCCGTGCCTCACGCCGCGATGGTACTACTGCCTCCGCCCGGAAGCCCGAAAACGACGCCGGTCGCCCGCAAGCTGACGAGAACGTGACGAAAACTTACTTGGGCGGTTCCAGTACGGCCTGACAGGGGAACTTGGCTGTCACGAACTGGGCACTGGTCTTGACCGAGTCGCAGGCGGTGCCGTTCATGATGATGGTCGTGCCGTCGGGGCCCGCGGTCCAGCCGTTGACCGGATCCATCGGCAGCGGCGTACCGTCGAGCAGCACCATGCCGGTGGAAGCCAGGTTGGGGTCGATCTTGCCGTTGAGCTGCAGCGTGCAATCGCGCACGCCCGCGATGATGGTCTGGAACGCTTCGGTCAACGCGGCCTGCGTCGTCGTCAAGAAGTAGCGATCGACTCCATCATTGGCGGGGAAACCCTGCCCCACGTTGGCCACGTCGTGCAGGTGGGTGAGCCCGATCTCGTCGCCCACGGCGATGACGAAGGTCGAGATCTGCTGGTTCTGGTAGGCGTTCTGGACGTTGGTCACCACCATCTGGCGGCTGATGTCGTCCGTACCCTCCTGATTGTTTTCGCAGCGATCCGGCTCTCCGTCGGTGGCGAGCACGATGTACTTGGGCCCCGGCTCGGCGAAGTTCGCGAGCTGGTCGGCGACGAGCTGAAAGCTCTCGGCGGTCGGCGTGTTGTTGAACGTGCCGAGCGCCGGAGTGAAATAGGCGTTGAACGGCGCGAAGTTATTGAGCGCCGGGGGCATCAGCGGCGTCGCGACCGGCCCCGTGTCGAGCGTCGGGCACACGCCAGGCGCCGGCGGCATATCGAGGCCCGCGTCGTTGCTGTAGAAGGCGAAGCCGAAGCGGACCTGAGCCTCGAGGGTCTGAATCACGCTGCCGGCGCCCGTGAGCGCGTTCCGCAGTGCCACCCAGCGGTTGGTGCCGGGCATGAGATCGGAGGTCTCCATGCTGCCCGACTGATCGATGAGCAGCACCACCGTCGGGGTCACCGCCCCGAGCTGGAGGTCGATGTTCGGGCAGTCAGCACCGTCGGTGGTGACCACGCCGCCGCCGTCCCCCGGGGTGGCGTCGATATCGATGAGCGGGCCGCCGCTCGTGCCGGCAGTCCCCATCCCGTCGGGTGTGAGGCAGCGGCCATTGGTCGAGCAGGTCTGGCTGGATGAACAGAGGGTGACGTTCCCCCCGCACTGCGCCGTGCAGGCGCCCGAGCTGCAGTGCAGGCCCGCCGCGCACTCTGCGTCGGTGGTACAGGCCGTACCGCACTTGCCCGAATACACCGAGGTACACGGGTCGCTGCGCTGAGGCACCGGATTGCTGCTGCAACGCAGCGTGGCCCCGGCCAGCAAAAACAGGGAAATACCGATAAGCCTGCCCTTGGACACACCACCGCATCGGGCGACGTTCATGGCAACCTCGCAAAGCTTGGTCTCGGAGAGACCGGCACTGACACTGGCATCTTGCCATTGGTAGAGGCCTCGACGGGTGCTGAAACAGGCGCCCAACAGGAACCAGTTGCGCTTTTTGTGGGATACGAGCGCACCTGTCGGGCTTGCCTGGCTTGGCCCGGGGTCATCCGCCTGGTTCGGAAAAATCGCTTCGCGGCGCCTTCTCGTGGTGCAGCGGGGAGCCACGCCAGGCGCTATGGTCCCCTCGCCCCCCCATGCAGATCACGGTCAATGGCGAATCACGCGAGATCCCGGACGGCCTCACGGTGCTGGACCTCGTTCAGACACTCGGGCTCGGCGATGGCCCGGTAGCCGTGGAGCGCAACCGCGAAGTCGTCCCGCGCGCTGAGCACGGAACGACCCGGCTCAGCGCGCTCGACGTGATCGAGATCGTGCACTTCGTCGGCGGTGGCTGACGGCGGTCGGCCCTAGCCGTTGGCGCAGGTAGAAACCGCGTCCTGCTCGGCCTGACACTGGTCCATGTCGGGCTCCACGTCGCCGTCGGCGTTGCAGGAGTAGTTCGATACCGGCAGATTGGCGAAGCAGGCACCCACCGCGTCGATCTGGGCACCGCAATTGGGGAGCAGCTGCTTGAGTCCGGCGAGCTCGGACTCGCAGTCGGAAACACAGGTGTCCTGGTTGGGGCAGTTCAGCGAAGAAGCGGCCGAGCAGCCCTTCGCACAGGCCCCACCGCCGTTGCCGTCGTCATCGTCGTCGTCGTCGCCGCCGCAGGCGGTGAGAGAGAGAACGATCAACCCTGCCGCTACCAAGATGCTGCTGGCTTTCATGGATCCTCCTAAGTTGGTCGACCGGTGATGCTAGCCCCGTCGCCTGCCCCAGCGGAAGTTTGTTCGATCTCGGCCGGCGGGCGTGTTCGCGGAGTCGATGTAGGCAGTGATGCCGCTGCTAACGATCGCCGCGCGATCGCCGATGCTGTTCGGCCACGCCGACGTAACGCGCGGCCAGCATGCGGCCCTGCGTCCACTCTTCTTCGCTGAGCTCGCGCACGACCTTGCCCGGCGAGCCGCGGATGAGAGTGCGCGGCGGCACCTCCACGCCGGCGGGAACGAGCGTGCCGGCCGCCACCAGCGCCTCTGCGCCGATTACCGCGTTGTCGAGCAAGATTGCGCCCATGCCGATCAGGGCGCCGTCGCCGATGCGGGCACCGTGGATGATGACGCCGTGCCCGATCGTCACCTCGTCGCCGATCACCGTGTTCGAGAGGTCACGTGACATGTGCAGCATGCACAGGTCCTGGACGTTGCTGCGACGGCCGATCTGGATCGAGCCGACATCGCCGCGCAGGACGGCGCCGAACCAGACGCTCGACTCCTCACCCATCGTCACGTCGCCCACGACGACCGCGGTCTCGGCCAGAAACACGGTTTCGGCCAGCCGGGGCACGCGATCTGCGAAGGCGCGCACGATCGGTGTCATGGTCGCTTAGCTCAGCACCGGCAGAGCCCGGCGCGGACTCTCTGCGGCCATCGGCCGCGGAGCCACGACAGCGGCGGCCTCGCCGAACAGAGAGTTCTTGTAAGCGCGAGTGATGCGCACCGGCACGACCTCGCCGCTCAGGTCCTGCTCACCGGCGAAATGGACGATCTCGTTGCGCTCGCTGCGACCGGTGAGCTCGCCTCCCTTGCTGCGCCCCTCCACCAGGACGGCCTGCTCGCTGCCGAGCAGAGTCTCCAGGTGCTGGCGGCGCTGCTGCTCGCTGAGCCTGAACAGCGCCTCCAGGCGACGGCTCTTCTCCTCCTCGGAGACGTCGTCGTCGAGCTTGAGCGCTGGCGTGTAGGGTCGCGCGGAGTACTTGAAGCCGAACAAGCCGCTGAAGCCGACGTCGGCCACCAGGGCGAGCGTCTGCTCGAAGTCCTCCGTGGTCTCTCCGGGGAAACCCACGATGACGTCGGTCGAGAGCGTCACGTTCGGCAACGCCTCGCGCAGCGCCGCCAGGCGTTCGCGGTACTCGTCCGCGCTGTAGCGACGCAGCATGCGCTTGAGCACGCGATCACTGCCGGACTGTACGGGCATGTGCACGTGCCGGCAGAGCAGCGGCAGATCGCGGTGGGCCGCGATCAACGAGCGCGTCAGGTGGCGTGGGTGCGGGCTCGTGTAACGCAAGCGCACGAGTCCCGGGCAGCGCGCCGCGATGGCGCGCAGCAGCGCGGCGAACTCGCTCTCGTCTTCGCGCGCGTGCGCCCTCTGGCTGTGGCGCCAGTCGTAGATACCGGCATCAGGCGCGGCTCCGAGCGCGCGGCTCGGATCGCGGTAGCTGTTGACGGTCTGACCAAGCAGCGTGACCTCGCGCACTCCAGCAGCGGTCAATCGCCCGATCTCGTCCACGATCTCGTCGGACGCGCGGTAGCGCTCGGGGCCGCGGGTGTAGGGCACGATGCAGTACGTGCAGCGCTCGTTGCAGCCCTTCATGATCGTCACGAAGGCAGTCACGCCCTGGCGGCCGGGCTCGGGGCGCGCGGGCAGGAAATAGGGCGAGCTCGTGTCGAACTCGGTGCGCACCCGGGGCACGCCGCCGTGCTCGAGCTCGGCCAGGAGCCCGGGCAGCTCTGGAATGTTGTCGGGGCCGAGGATGAGGTCGATCTGCGGCAGGCGCGCCAGCAGCTTTTCGCCCTCCTGCTGAGCGACGCAGCCCGCCACGGCGATGGTGAGCTCGGGCCGCTCCTGCTTGAGCAGGCCCAGCCGTCCGACCTCGCTGCGCAGCTTCTGCTCCGCCTTTTCGCGGATGCTGCAGGTGTTCAGCACGATCAGGTCGGCCCTGGCCGGCTCGGATTCGTCGCGGTAGCCGGCAGCGCGCAGCACCTCCCCGATGCGGTCGGAGTCATGCTGGTTCATCTGGCAGCCGAAGGTGACGACGCTGTAGCTCGGCATGGAAAAAAGTCTTTCTACCGGCTCACGGCCAGTAGAGCGGGCGAATCCTTAGCATTTTTCTCGATGCCGGTCGTTAGGCCTACCTTTCCCGGGCGTTGACCCAGGTACCCGGGCCTTCTTAAGGTTGGGGCCAGGGACAGCGCCCGCCCTCAAGCGCGGGCTCAGGCAAGCCATGGGACAGAACTTAAAGACCCTCGTCGACCTCTGGGA
>DATLIL010001215.1:0-5118 GCA_035539475.1 Polyangiaceae bacterium | reverse complement strand
CGCGACGAGGACCTCGAGCCCGACGTCGGCATTCACGTTGAGCAGCAGGTAGGTGCTGGTCCCGGGGGGCAGGTCGAGCGTGCTCGAGTTGTCGACGCTGAACCGACCGCCGTCATTCCAGAGCACGAGCAGCTGCGCTTCGCCGTCAGCCGTTGCTCCCGAAAGGACGATGTCGCGCTGCGCATCGCCGTCCAGATCACCGAGCTGCAGCGGCACCGGCCCGGCTCCGATCGCGGACGCGTCAGCTTCGAACAGGAACTCGCGTGGGATGTACACGGTGGACGTGACGCTCAGATCGATTTCCAGCGTTTCGACCTGGAAGAAGGGGTGACCCTCTACCGCAACGCGACCGATGGCGAGGCCACGGCCGCTCGCGTACACGACCTCGTCCGCCGCGTTATCGTCGAGGTTTCCAGCGACGAGGGCGCCGAAAACGGGGCTGTGCCCCTCCCACTCGCCCAGCGGGGCGTCGCCCGGCCAGGCCCGCGACGTGGACAGCTTGGCTTCACCCTCCGAATCCAGGAGCCAGAGCCGAAACTGTGGTGGAGAGCCACCGCCACCCGGCTCGTCGGCGCCCGAACCTGAACCGTCGTAGACGACTTCGTCGCTGCCGTCGTAGGCGGCCACGGCGATGTCGACATGACGCGCGTCGCTCCAGGCTGGTCCGAGCACATCACCGTCGACGGGCTCCACGAAGCGACCCAGCGCGAGCGTGATTCCATTCGCCAGCAGCAAGCCGTCGTCCGGATCGTCCCGGGGCGTGCCGAGAAAGAAGGGCGCCTGCAGCTCGCGCCTGGTGTCGCCGTACATGATGGCGAAGCTCAGCGTGTGATCGACCGGATCGCGAGCGAGCACGCCGACGTCCAGGGCGGCGTCGAGGCCCCAGCTCTGGCCGGGAAACCGCGCTGTGCCCAGCCTCTCGATGCTGTGCAGTCGGCCCAGGCTGCGCGGCTCTTCCAGCCCGCCGTTGGCGCGCCCGAAAGCGATGGTCAGGATGTCGCTGTCGTCGTTGGGGTCGACACAGAACCCATTCTCGTCGCAGACCCTGTCCGCGAACATCAGATCGTCCAGCCCGTCGGCGTCGACGTCGCCGAGCACCAAGAGCTCGGGTGAGCCTTCCGCCTCGACCGCGTGAACGGCGTAGGTGCCATCGCCTGCGCCGACGTGCACCAGAACCTGGCCCGCCTCGCCGGCTGCCAGCGCCACGTCGAGCACATCGTCGCCGTTGACGTCGCCCAGCGCTGCGGAAACGTAGGTCCCTGTCGTGGGTGAGTCGAATCCGAGCGTCGAGCAATAGAGAGCGCTCCCGCCGTAGTGCTCCGCGAGATAGATGGGGCAAGTCTCGCCTGGGTAGCTCGTGAAGATGCTCTCGGAAGTGACGAAGTCAGGAGTCGTGTCGCTGTCGAGGTGGTTAACCTCCAGGACCCGCTCCACCTCGCCATAGGAGTCGGTATTTAGCGCGAACAGCGGATAGCTCTCGGCCACCAGGGGCGTGGTCATGTTGCTGCTGAGTGCCAATGGGCCGCGTACGACGCACGGCGTCGCCTCGAGCGGCTCACGCGGCGTCAGCAAGATGTCGAGATCTTCATCCGCGTCCACGTCGAGGATGAACCCGCGATCGAGCTTGATCTTGCACTGCGTGAAATCGACGGGCGAGACTGGGATCGGTACGGGCTCCGACGGCGGCTCACCCGTAGAGGTGTAGGAGCCGTTCACCTGACCGTCATCCTGGCAGGGCGTGCCCACCCAGGCTTGGTCACGAAAGACGAGAACGTATTGCTCGCAGGGCTTGGTCGGGTCGAGGTAGCCGCTGCGCACGGGGGCGAGCGAGCCCGGGTCGAGTGCGGGCAGGGTGTGGGGATCAGAGAGGAAGTACTCGGGCTCCTGACCTGACGAGATGCTGACGCGCACCACGACCGTGCCGGTCGTCGGTAGGTCGATCACGGCCATGGGCTCCTGGCCGGCGAACAGCGGATCGCCCTCGAGCGCGAAGATCTGGGCCTGCTCCGACGGGATGGAAAGCGTCGGGTAAACGGTCCCGGCGAAGGTTTGGTCTTCGCTGCCCCGCACGACGCCGAGCCCCGATTCGAAGAGGTTCAAGTAGGCGATGTCCGCGGGAACGTCGTCGGTGAGCTGACCGGCGGCGACGACGGCCGACTCGGAGGCGAAGTTCAGATCGACGGTATCATCCTCCTCGAAGTCGCCATTCTGGTAAGAGAGCACCAGGCCGAATGGGCTCGACGCGAGGAGATCGGTCTCGCCGTTGCCGTCGAAGTCGGCGGGGATGATGACGTTGGCCGGGTCGCTGATCGTGGCTTCGAGCTCGAACCAGCCTGTAGCGGCACGGCAGACGAAGTCCTGACCGCAGCCATAGCCGGGAGCACAGGCGCCCGGCTCCGAACAGCTGAAGTGGCACTCCCCGTCGCTGCCCGGCGCGTGACATTGCATGCCCAAGCGCTCGAAGGAGTCGCAGTCCTCGCCCACGTCGACAACGCCGTTGCCACATTCCCGCTCGGCGATGGGCTCGAGATCGGCGCAGGCCGTCAGGGCAAACAGGCACAGCGCCCAGAGAGCGGTTTTACGTCGGCTCAAGCAAGCTGCCCGTCAAAAGGGGTTCTCGTATTCTTTTCGCGGTTTCGGGGCGGAGCCCTGGGCCTTGGCCGGCCGCAGCTCGGGCGCGCTGACGGTCTGGTTCCGGTTCGGCGTGAGCTCGATCGTCGCGGGCTTGAACCTGGGCGCTCGTAGCGTGAGCGTGAGCGGCTCGCGTCCGAAGGGAACCGTGAGGGGCTCGTCGGTCGAGCCGAGGCGCCGATCACCCAGGAACAGCTCGCTACCGGCGGGTGCCTGGCGCACACGGAGCTCGACGCTGGCTGGATCTGCTGGCGCCGCCGACGCCGGAGTAGCGGGTACAGGAGCGGTCACGCTCGTGGCGGCGTGGCTGGGTTCGGCCGTAGCCGACGGTCCTCTGGCGACGTCTCGCGCGTGCCTCGCGCCTCGCCCGCGGAGCGAGAGAACGACGACAGCGGCTGCCACCAGCACCAGGAGCCCGATCAGCAGCGGCGCACGACTCCGCTTGCTGCTGGCGGTGACCACGTCCTGCTCGGAGGCGCCCAGCGTCTTCGGCGCCGGCGTTGCTTCCAACGTACGCGCCTCGGCGTACGTCGGCGTGCCGAGCTTGTCCTTGGTCGGACCCGCGATCACGCGTACGCCGTCGCCGCTCGGGGTGGACTTGCCCGGAGACTTGCTCCGCGGCCTGGCTCGGGCACCAGAGACCGGCTCGACCGTAAAACCGGCCGCTGCAGCGGCCTGCGCCAGCGCATCGAGCGCGAGCTCCACGCCGGCGGGGCGGTCACCGGGTTCCTTGGCCAGCATCGCAGCGATCGGAGCGTCGAAGGCGCTGGGCAGCTCGGGCAGCAGCAACGAGGGCGGTCGCGGCGCCTGGTGGATCTGCTGGAACATCACGTCGAGCGAGGTGCGCGCATCGAAGGGCAGCTCGCCGGTCAAGGTACGGTAGACGAGGATGCCGAACGAGTACACGTCCGTGCGCTCGTCGACGGATAGCCCGCGACACTGCTCGGGCGACATGTAGTGCGGCGTTCCGATCGGCGTTCCGGTCTCGGTCTTGTGGCTGCTGCTGGTGGCATCGAGGAGCTTGGCGATGCCGAAGTCGAGCAGCTTGGGCACGGTGACGCCGTCGTCGTCGTGGGCCAGAAAGATGTTGTCCGGCTTGAGGTCACGGTGCGCGATGCCCGCGGCGTGCGCGGCGTCCAGCGCCCGCGCCACCGGCCGCAGGAGCTTGAGCGCGCGCTCGACCGGCACGCGGCCTTCACGGCGCAGCAACTGCTCCAGGCTCTCGCCCTCCAGGAGCTCCATGACGAAGTAGTGGCGGCCGTCGTCCACGCGACCGAAGGCGAAGATGTCGATGATGTTCTTGTGGCGGATCTGGTTCACCGCGCGCGCCTCCGCCACGAAGCGCGAGACCATCTGCGGGTCGCCCGAGTAGGCCCGGTGCAGGATCTTGATCGCCGCCACCTTGCCGATCACGGAGTGCACGGCCCGATACACCGCGCCGAAACCGCCCTCGCCGAGCTTCTCCTCCAGGCGGTACTCCCCGACCATGCTGCCTGCGGGCAATTCCAGGTCAGAGCCGGTGACGGGGTCCAAATCCCGCACAGGATACTCGGCTGGCACTCGGCATGTCGAATTGCGGTGATTTGTTCAGGGGATCGAGGCTTCGACATCGCTCGAGCGCGATGGCACGAGCAGTGCGACGGTAAGTCGTCGGCCCGAGCTCCGGCCGGCGCGCATTCGGCGCGCACCGGTTCCAGCGGCCATCGATCACCGCCGGCCTCGCACGAGAGCGTGACGATTCGCAACAGCGCCACGACATTTCCCCGGGGACTGCGGGGATGGCGGCCCACGAGTGACCTGGTAGACTCCAGGCGCACGCTTAAGTTCGGAGCGAGGATGGGCGAAGTCGCAACGGTACTCGCAATCGACGACGACGAGCTCGTGCGGCGCGCCTTCAGGCGCGTGCTCGAGCAGAAGCGCTGGCAGGTGCTGGAGGCGTCGGACGGAATCAGCGGACTCGAGACCTTCCGCGAGCACAAGCCCGATGCAGTGCTGCTCGATCTGCGGATGCCCGGCATGGACGGCCTGGACGTCCTCAGCGTGCTCGTGGCCGAGGCGCCAGAGACCCCGGTCGTGGTCATCTCGGGCGAGGGCACGATGCGCGACGTGGTGGAGGCCCTGCGGCGTGGCGCATGGGACTTCGTGTCCAAGCCCGTCACCGACTCGGAGTTCTTGCTCAAGGGCATCTCGCGAGCGCTCGAGAAGTCCACGCTCTTGCGCCAGAACCGCGAATACGCCGAGAGCCTCAAGGGCATGAACCAGCGGCTCACCTCGGCGCTCGAGGAGCTCCGCGCCGACGAGCGTGCCGCCCGCCAGCTGCAGTTCCAGCTCCTGCCGCAGGACGGTTTTCGCCACGGTCGCTACCGCTGCTTCCGCCGGCTCTTTCCCTCCCAGCTTCTCAGCGGTGACTTCCTCGACTACTTCGCGCTCGGCCCTCGTTACCTGGGCTTCTACCTGGCCGACGTCGCCGGACATGGCGCCGCATCC
>DATLIL010001214.1:0-4810 GCA_035539475.1 Polyangiaceae bacterium | reverse complement strand
CTACACCAAGGCCCTGATGGGCTCGATGCTGAGCGCCGAGCCGGGTCAGAAGAGCAAGCCGCCCATCGCGATCGAGGGCGCGCCGCCGAACCTGGCCAACCCCATTTCGGGCTGCCGCTTCGCCGAGCGCTGCCCGAGCTCCAAGCCCGAGTGCAAGCAAGAAGCCCAGCCCTTGCGGCTCGTCGCCGACCGCCAGTTGAGGTGCAACTATGCCCAGTGACGAGATCAAGTTCGAAGGCCGTGGCCTGACGCGGGTCTTCGGCCACGGCAAGAAGCAGGTCACCGCCGTCGACCACGTCGACTTCACGATCAAGAACCGCGAGATCGTCTCCATCGTCGGCGAGTCCGGCTGCGGCAAGACCGTGCTGGCCAAGCTCCTCTTGCGGCTCGAGCGCCCGACCGCGGGCGAGCTCTTCTTCGACGGCAAGCCGATCGACGCCCACGCCGACCCGCGCAAACACTGGCGGCGGGTCCAGGCCGTGTTCCAGGACCCGTTCTCGGCCTTCAACCAGTTCTTCACCATCCGCTCTCAGCTCAAGAGCTCGTTCCGCCTGTTCGAGCAGAAGCCGAGCGAAAAAGAGATGGAAGAGCGCGTCGATCAGGCGCTCCTGGCCGTCAACATCAAGCCCAAGGAGATCGAGGGCAAGTACCCGTTCGAGCTCTCCGGCGGCCAGATGCAGCGCATGCTCCTGGCGCGCATCTTCGTGCTCAGGCCCGAGGTGCTGATCGCGGACGAGCCGACCAGCATGGTGGACGCCTGCAGCCGCGCCAACATCCTCGACTACCTGATGAAGCTCAAGCGCGAGCTCGACATGACGATCGTCTTCGTCACGCACGACATCGGCCTGGCCTACTACATCTCCGACAAGATCTTCATCATGCACGAAGGCAAGATCGTGGAGCAGGGCACGCCCGACGCCGTGACGCAGACGCCGACCAGCGACGTCACCAGGCAACTCCTGCAAGACATCCCTCACGTCAACCGCGAGTGGATCCCGCGCGGGCGCGCCGCCGAGTAAGACCGTTAGCGCCGAGCCAGGAACTCGGTCAGGCGAGCGCGCTCCTCGGGGGTCAGTAGCTCCGCCAGCCACGCCACCACCTCGTCTTCGAAGTGAAAGATGCGGCGCTGGGGGTGGCCCGCCTCGCGCACCAGGTGATGGAACTGCAGCACCGCCGTCGGGGATTCGTTGGACACCAGGATGGCGCTGCGCTCGATGCGATGGTTGAAACCCACCATCATCGCGCTCGCGCTTTGCGCGGCCTCGCCATCCATCAGCGACGCGCGGCGCCAGTCTGCCGTGATCACCGCGGGGCGGTTGTCGGGGATCCGCTCGAAGGCCAGCGTGAGGCTCTGGCGCATGGCCTCGACGTCGTCCAGCGTGAGATAGCCGCGATCGGCGCGCACCTCGAGCAAGCGACCAACCCGGACCTCACAGGCGTTCCCAGCCATCGTCAGCCAAGGTATCCCCACTTTGCCACGACTGGCAACGGTTCCCGGGCAGACGGATTCCCTGTTGAGCGGAAGCCTCGAAAGCGGCCCGTCGTCACCCGCACGGGTGAACGGCGAGGGGCCGGTTCAGTTCACTGCGCCCTAGAAATGGCCGGCGATCGCGCCGGCGCGGCGGTAGGCCCACCAGGGTCCTACGCGGAGCTCGAGCTCGATGCGCTCCGGCGAGCTCTCGAAGAGCTGCCGGCTGCGATCGACGTCGCTTCGCACCAGGAAATAGTCGTAATCCGCGGCCTCGCGCCTGGGGTCGAAGGCCGCGGGATTCCACTCGGCTCCGAGTGGCATGCACGGCAGTCGCCGGGGCTCGCGAAAACGAATGACGATCTGACTGGCGTGCTGCGGCAAGTCCACCATCGGCAGGTCGCGGAAGCCGACGAACAGCGCCAGGAGGACCAGCGCCAGCAGCCAGAACAGGACCGAGTACGAGCGTGGCGTCGTCACTGCGAGCCCGACGTATCACGCGCTCACTCGCTTCGACACGGACCTTCGCGCGCGTTTCACAAGCGTCACCGGTTCGTCGGCGCGATGCCTGACTCGATTGTCAGGCCCGCGACAGGAGCATCGCGATCGGCACCGGAAAATGCGGGCGGCACGCGCCTTGCTATGGAGCCCGGCCGGTGAAGGAGCGCGACAAGATGAGGACGGCACTATTCGCGGCAGGGATTGTGGGGGCAGTTGTCCTGGCATCGTCAACGGCGCAAGCGGTGCCCGTGCTCGAGCTCTCGGGCAAGGTCGCGTTCGCCGACGGTGCCGTACCCGAAGGCACGACCGTGCGGCTCAAGGTCGATCTCGACCGGGACGGCGAGTTTGCTTCGTACGAGACACTGAGCGCGCGCGTCGACGGCTCCGGCAACTACGTGCTCAGCTACGACCTCGATCCCACCGACGTCGACCTCGAGTTCGTGGTGTTCGTCGGCGGGCTCGTGGCCGAGTACGAGAGCCGCGGCTTCGAGGCGCTGCTGGACGATGGCCCGCTACCGGCGGTCGTCAGCTTCGAGCGCGAGGGCTACTCGACCGTGACCCGCAAGCTCTCGACCTTGGTAGAGAATCCCAACGTCGACGCGATGCTCGCGCCGCTGCGCGACATTCACTGCACGGAGGACGGCTGTCAGTCGTCGAACGGCGCCGTTTCCATCACCGGCTTGCCGGGCGGCACCGGCATCGCGCGGGCCTACGCCGAGGCTTACGATCCCGGGCTGAACTTGCCGCGCTTCGCCGGCTCGTTCAGCGACTCGGGCGGCAACCTGCTCATCTCGTCGGGCTTCATGGAGATCGACTTCCGCGACGCCGCAGGCAAGCGCGTGACCAAGGTCTCCTCACCGGTGAAGGTGCGCTACGAGGCCAACCCGAACTCATGGGCGACGCTGCGCGACCTCGAGCCGGGCAGCGAAGTGATCGAAGTGCCGATGTACAGCTTCGACGAGGACGTCGGCGAGTGGGTGACCGAGGCCGACGGCGTGCTGGAAGACGCCGCTGGCGAGCCCATCGCCGAGAGCGAGCTCGCGGCGATCAACGACGGTAGCTACGCGGACGCGGTCTACGTCGCCTTCTCGACCACGCATTTCTCGAGCTGGAACTGCGATCGACCGATCTCCACGCGCGCCTGTGTGAAGGGCCGCTTCGTGGACGAGCTCGGTAACCCCCTCGGCGGGATCTCGGTGAGTGTGCTGGGCGTCTCGTACACGGGCGGCGCCGGTCAGATGATGACGGGCGCCGACGGCTGGTTCGCCTCCGACCTGATGAAGTCCGAGGAGGCCGGCGAGGACATCGACCAAAATGGCGAGCGGGGCGAGACCTTCACCGCGCGTGTCACGGCCAGCGGCCTGGTCGGTGTCTACGAGGGAGCCGTGTTCGACTCGCCGGTGGTGCAGGGCAGCATGGCGGCTCAAGTCGGGTACTCGGCGACCCCGAACTGCCAGCCCGCCGATTGTGAGTGCCTCGACCTCGGCGACATCGTGGCGGAGTTCGAGATGCCGCGCGCCTGCCGCGTCACGGTCACCGGAGCCTACTCCGGCCTCAGCTTGACCGGCGATGCCAACCTCGAGACGGGCGACGCCGTGGCCGGCGCCATGCTGCGCGGAGAATCCGGCAGCATCCCGCTGAGCGCCTCCGCGGCCATCTGCGACGGAGAGACGTGCCACGCCGCGGAGGCCGACGGCGACGGCAGCGCGACCTTCGTCGTGCCCGTGGTCGGTGACGACCCGCAGATCCAGGTCAACGCCGAGTATTCAGCGGAGGTCGACGGCGCGCTGCACTACTACACGGGCTCGCTCACGATCCCGGGCTGCACGAGGGACGAGACCGAGCTCGCCGCCAGCGTGGAGGTCGAGCTCGCCCACATCTCGCTCGCGCCGCTGGCCTCGTTCATCGAGTCGCTCGGCTCGGGCCCGCCGGCGTCTGGCCCCGACACGCCGGACACTCCAGACGTACCGGACGCTCCCGAGGCTCCCGACCCGATGGGCGGCTGTGGCTGCACTGTCGCTGGCGCCGGCGGCCCCGCCAGCGCGCTGTGGTTCGCCGCCGCGGTCGTGCTGGGCTTGCTTCAGCGGCGCCGTCGCTCGCGCTGACGAGCTACGTGGTTTCGAGGCACTTCACGACGTCCTGAAACTGCACGCGCCCCGCCTCGCTCATGCCCATGAGCATGCGGTGCGCCTCGATCATGACGTTGCGCAGCTCCGCCTCGGCGGTGGGCGTGGCCTCGAGCTCCTCACCCTCGGGCCCCTCGGCCTCACGCGTCGTATCCCTGACGATGGTGAACATCTGGTCGAAGCCCATGCTGGAGAGGACGGTGTTGATGTCCTCCCGCGTGGACACGATCACACTGCGACAGCCACAGCGGCTGCGTGCCCGATCGGCGACGCGAGCCAGCAAGCCGAGGTTCGTGCTGTCGAGGTTTTCGGCTTCACTCAGATCGAAGACGAGCCCGCAGAGGTTCTGCCCGACCAGATCGTCGGTGAAGCGCTTGATCGCCGGAGCCGACATGTAATCGACCCGACCGAAGTAACGGAGCACGTGAACTCCGTCTCGCTCTGCATGGGTGACATGACCACTAGGCATGGCTCTCCTCGCGCCGAAGCAGGAACAAGGCGACGTCGTCGTAGAGTGGCGTGAACTCATCCAGTGTAAGGCCGGAGAGCACGCCTTCAACATCGTTTGATGCCAGCGCGACGTTGGCGAGCTCACCGCGCCGGTCGCGGTAGCTCTTGCGCCGTCCCAACTCGAGAACGCCATCGGAGAGGATCAGCAGCCGGGCATCCGGTTCCAGTTGAATCTCACCCTGAGCAAACGAGGCAGCCCCCGGCA
>DATLIL010001213.1:0-3339 GCA_035539475.1 Polyangiaceae bacterium | reverse complement strand
GAGGTGCTCCCAGCATGCTCCTCGAGGGGCGGGGCTGGCGTTGACCGGGGCCGCCGATTTCTTGGCACCTCACGCCAAGCCGTCGTGACGGGCAGGATCCGCTGTCCGCCGGATTCAACGAAAGAAATAGACGACGCCGGCTGCGCCGAGCGGGCGGGCTCCCATCAGCACGTTGACCTCGTCAGGATCGACCAGCAGCACGCCGCCGAGCGCAGCCGCGGTCGCGACGGTCGGAGTCATGAACACGCGGATCCTCGCACCCACGGCCGTCTGCCACAGCGTAAATGTCTCTCCTTCGGTTGGATTGACGATGAACATTCCTCCCCCGCCGAACAGGGAAAAGTCAGCCCTGACGCCGCGGTGGACGGGAAGGCCCACTCGGAACCCGACCGAGTACGAGCGCGAGTCGTCCGGGATGTGCGGCAAATCCCCGCCCAGAGCGAACCCCGTACTGAGCTCGAACTGAGCCCACACCGCGTCGTACCCGAACAACAGGGAGGAGGCCCCGGCGGCAGGCCCGATGTACTCCGCCTGGGCACCGAGCTCGAAGGCCGCACCGAAGTTCCTGGGATTCAGCACCTGCGAGAGCGCCTTGTACTTGGCCTCCATTTCAGCCTCGAGCGCAGGGGAGGCAGGCTCGGTCGGGGCGCTAGCGCTTGCCCTCGCCGTCGCAGCGGGCGCCGGCTGCACGGGTGGCTTCTCCTCGCTCTCGCTCCGAGCGCTGCGTGCGACAGTGAGCCAGGTGAAGAGCAGCGCCCCGGCGCGCCATCGACGGATCATCGGCAATCCCATAGGCACTGGAGCGCAACCCATCAAGATGTGCCATTCAGCGCACACACCAGCGCGAACTTGCGCACACACGTCGGCTGCGTCTCTCAGGCGGATTGTCGCGTATTTTCGGACCTGTCACACGCGGATGCTGCTTTCGAAACACGCTTCGTGCGACGCTTTGCTGCGATGCTGACCCCGTTCCGCGTCGAGCCTCCGCTGGCATCGAACGTGACCCACGAGAGTGATGCACTCGTCCTCGCCATGCTGGGCCCAGTCTGCATCGCAATCTGGCGCAAAAGACCGACCTGGCAGACCTTCGAGCTGCAGCGCAAACAGCTCGCGTCTGCCGTCGCTGGCCACCCGCTTCGCGCGGCCTTCTTGTGCCTGGTCGAGGAGAACACCGAACCGCCCGAGCAGGCGCTGCGAGCGGCATCGGCAGAGATGATCGAAAGTCACCATGGGCAGCTCTCGGCGGTGGCGTGCGTGGTCGAGGGCAGCGGGTTTCGCGCCGCGATCACTCGCACCGTGCTCTCGAGCATGATGCTCCTTGCGCGATCCATGCCACCCGTGCGCGTCTTCGACAGCGCGTTCGCTGCCACGCCGTGGCTTTCATCGAAGCTCGGCGGCATGGATCTGTCGACGCTCGCACACGGTGTCGACGACCTGCGCCGTCACAGGTGATTGGTGGCATCCTTCGAGATGGGGCTCGCTTTGAGGTGCTGCTCAGCGCCGGCGCTGAACCTCTCTACGACGTGAACAACTGACTATTGTCGGCGCCGTCTCGGCCGAGTACCACTCTTTGGGTAACCGACTCCTCAGGGCGAGATGGCAATGCTTTCATTTGGTCAACCGCTGGGCGCCGTGATGCAAGTCTCGTTCGTGGTGGACGACATCGAGCGCGAGGTGCAGCACTATGCGCGAACGCTCGGCGTGGGTCCCTTCTTCTACTTTCCGCATTTTCCCGCAATCGATTCGAAGTATCGCGGCGAGCCCAGCCAGGCCGATTTCGGGCTGGCGCTCGCGTTCAGCGGCTCCATGTGCATCGAGCTGATTCGGCAGAATGACGACGCGCCTTCGCCGTTTCGTGAGCATGTTGCCCGGCGAGGTTTCGGCATGCATCACGTTGCCGTTTCGACGCGTACGTTCGACGCGGATCTGGAGCGCCATCTGGCAGCCGGCATGACCGCGGTCGGTTCCGCCGCGACCGCGATTGGCGGCCGCGCCGTCTACCTCGAAACGCCTTCGAGCAGCGGCGCACTGCTCGAGCTGATCGAAATGCCTCCGCCGGTCGAGCAGTTCTTCGGCATGGTCCACGCCGCCGCTCAGTCGTGGGACGGCAGTGAGCCTCTGCGAGTGCTCGGCGCCTGAAAGCTCGCTGACGCCCGTTGGCGTCTACTTCCGAGACACCTGGTCCGGGTGAACCCACCTTCGTCGCCCTGGACCCACGCCCATTTCGCTTTCACGAGCTGACGATCCCCCGTACCTTCGTCGGTCGAGCCATGGATCAGCCTGGCGTCGAGAGCGCCCTGTTCGAGCGAATCAGGCTCGGTGTCGTCGTCTGGCATGTGCCCGACACCGATGCTGGTGCCCTGTCGCTCGTCGCGGCGAACCCGGCCGCCTCCAGGCTGAGCGGTGTGAAGCTCGAGGCCTGGCTCGGTCGAGCCCTGCGCGAGGTGTGTCCGGAGTCCATCGCAGCCGGCCGGCACGAGACCTACGCAGACGTGTTGCAGCAGGGCGTCGAGCGCACTCTCGACGCCTCTTGTTATCCGGAGCTCGGCGCCGCGCCCGTCTCGGGCGTGATGATTCCGCTGCCCGAGCGGCGCGTGGCCGTCGTGTTCGAAGGCGTGCGCGTCGAGCGCGAGGAAGACGACCTGCGACGACGCAACGTGTTCCTGGACTCGATCGTCGACAACATCCCGACGATGGTGTTCGTCAAGGACGCCGTCACGTTGCGCTACGAGCTGTACAACCGCGCCGGCGAGGAGCTGAGCGGCTTGCAGCGACAGAACATCCTCGGTCGTGACGACCGGCAGGTCTTTCCGAAAGAGGCTGAGTTCTTCCAGGCCAAGGACCGCGAGGTGCTACGCGACGGGCGCATGGTGGACATTCCGGAAGAACCGTTCGACACGCCACACGGTCGGCGCTGGCTGCATACCAAGAAGATTCCGGTCTTCAACCCGGATGGTACCCCGGCCCACCTGGTCGGTATCTCGCTGGACATCACCGAGCGCAAGCTGGCCGTCGAGGCCCTGAAGCGCGCTCACGAAGAGCTCGAGCAGCGCGTGGAAGAGCGCACGCGCGCCTTGCAAGTCGCGGAAGAACAGCTGCGTCACTCGCAGAAGATGGAAGCCGTGGGGCGACTCGCCGGTGGCGTCGCTCACGATTTCAACAACTTGCTGTCCGTCATCTTGTCGTACACGACCGTCTTGGCGGCGGGACTGGACGAGCATGATCCCGTGGCTGAGGGGCTGACGCAGATCCGCAAGGCTAGCGAGCGCGCCGCCGACCTGACGCGGCAGTTGCTCGCCTTCAGCCGCCAGCAAGTGCTCGCGCCGCGTGTCGTCGATC
>DATLIL010001212.1:0-2386 GCA_035539475.1 Polyangiaceae bacterium | reverse complement strand
CTCCAGGAATTGCCACGGCGGCACCTGCCGCGGAGCAAGCCCGGGGTGAGGTGGTGGCCGAGCTGCCGCCCCCGGAGGCCAGCCCCGCCGCGCCGCATGCTCCGGCAGCAAAGGCCGCAGGAGGCGCAGCGACACCGCCCGTCCCCTCCGGCGTGAAGCCGGAAGCGATCGTGCTCGAGGACGAGGAACCCGCACCTGCAGCGCCCGCACCTGCGGCCCCACCGCCCGCAAGCGCACCAAAGATGGTTCCCGCGGAGCTGCCTCGCGGCGGCCTGCCCGACAAACCTTCGGCGGGTGCTGCCTACGCGGCGATCGGTCCGTTCATGGGCTCCGCACGCGCCTGCGTCGCGGGGCATGACGAGCCCTCCACGGCGCGCATCGTCTTCAGCTCCGACGGTAGCGTCACGGGCGTGAGCGTCTCCGGTCCCGCTGCGGGTACTGCCGCCGCCGGCTGCATCGAGAGCGCTTTCAAGAAGGCCCGGGTGCAGCCCTTCGCGGCCCCGACCTTCAGCATGTCCACCGTCGTCAGGCCGCAGTAGAGACTCGCCCGTCCGCTCGGCTGGGAACTTTTGCTCGTTTAACGAGCCTGGAAGCCCCTTCCATGCATTGACAAGGCGGGGGTCCTCCACCATAGTCCCGGCCCTCGCGGCCAGCAGGCCGCCTCACCAGGCAAATTCGATAATGGTTTCTTCGACCAGGCAGACCACGCGGCGTCGTAGCATCCGCGCCGGCAACCAGGGCCGTTCGCGCAAGCGCACCGAGGCCAAGGGCAGCACCCCCAAGTTCCCCATCCAGCCTCCTGGTTACGACCAGAACGCGGCCGACGCGAAGAAGAAGGCCTGAGTTAGCTCGAGGATCCCAAAGACATGGCCAATCACGCCTCTGCAGACAAGCGTAACCGTCAGCGCGTCGTGCGCACCGCCCGTAACCGCCAGGCGCGCAGCAGCGTCCGCACCGTACTGAAGAAGGCCCGCGAAGCGCTCGCCAAGGGCGACGCCAAGGCGGCCAAGCAGCCCGTCACCGACGCGGCCAAGGCCCTGGCCCGCGCCGCGAGCAAGGGCGTGCTGCCGGTGAACACCGCCTCGCGCGTGACCTCGCGCATCTCGGCGCAGCTCGCCAAGCTCGCGAAATAGTTGGGGCCCCCAACACGGCGGCTCGGTGGTCACCCGCCGATGCTAGTCTGTGCCTGCCGTACGCTTACGGCGGGTGAAGATGAGCTCCGTGAATTCCGCCGATGCGCTCGATCGCCTCGTGGGGACGACGGTCGCGGGCAAGTACCGCATCGATCGGCTGCTCGGGCGCGGCGGAATGGGTGCGGTGTTCCAGGCCACGAACACCGTCATCAACAAGCGCGTCGCGCTCAAGTTCCTCAGCGACGACGCGGCCGAGGACGGTCAGTCGGCGCAGCGCTTTCAGCGTGAGGCCGAAGCCGCCAGCCTGGTCGAGAGCGAGCACATCGTGCAGATCTTCGACTTCGGCTCGACCGAAGACGGTCTGCCTTTCCTCGTCATGGAGCTGCTCCACGGCCAGGACCTGCGCCAGAAGCTGAAGCAGGTCGAGCGGCTCGACGTCGCGACGGCGGCAGGTATCACGCTGCAGCTCTTGCGCGCGCTCGTTCGCGCTCACGCCGCCGGCATCGTGCATCGCGACCTCAAGCCGGACAACGTCTTTCTGTGCGAGCGTGACGGCGGCGATCCGCTGGTGAAGATCGTCGACTTCGGCATCTCAAAGCTGTCGCGCAAGAACACGCTCGACACGCTGACCCGCCGCGGAACGATCCTGGGCACGGCGTTCTACATGTCGCCCGAGCAGGCCCAGGGCCTCGAAGAAGTCGACGCGCGCGCCGATCTGTATTCGGTGGGCTCGCTGCTCTACGAGATGCTCGCGGGCAAGCCGCCGCACACCGCGCCCACGTACGAGGCCGTGCTGGTTGCGATCTGCACCCGCGACGCCGAAGACGTGCGCACGCACGCAGCGTCGGTACCGGAGGCGCTGGCGCGCGTGCTGAAGAAGGCGCTGATGCGTGACCGTTCGCTGCGCTACCAGGACGCGAGCGAGATGCTGAACTCGCTCGACGGCGCCCTGGCGGGACGGCTCGAGCCGGGCGTCGAGACGGCGGCGCTGGCCGTTCCCGTGCGCTCCGGCGCCAGCGGCCAGGGACGGGCCCGGCAGCGCACGCTGGTCGCGGCTTTTCTGGCGCTGCTCTTTGGCTTCGCCGTGACGGCGCTGATCCTGTCGCAGACGAGGCCGAGCGACGCCGCCCTGTCACCGTCGCCCGTGCCGGCAGCGATCGTCTCCGAGAGCGCGCCCCAGCCCAGGCCCGCACCGGCGCCACCACCCGCCGTCGAGCCGTCCGCGCCGGCGAGCGCGGGCCCCCTGCCCAAGC
>DATLIL010001211.1:0-1800 GCA_035539475.1 Polyangiaceae bacterium | reverse complement strand
CAAGTTCTTCGCGGAGTACTGCGAGCCGTGCAAGCGCACGCTGCCCGCCGCCGAGCGTCTCCACCACGAGCACCCCGAGGTCACGTTCGTCGGCGTCTCCGCGGACGACTACGCAGCCACCGCACGCGCCATCCGCAAGCTTTACGGCCTGTCCTTCCCGATCGTGCACGACACCGGACGATCGCTGCAGGGCCGCTTCCGCGTGACCGAGCTGCCCGTCACCTTCGTGGTCGATCGAGCGGGCGTGGTGCGCTGGGTGGGGGGACCCGCGCAGAGCGAGAAGGACCTCGCCCAGGCCATCGAAGTGCTGCGCGAGTGAGGTAGGTAGGCCAGGACGTCACGCGCTTACCCTTTACGACGTTCGCCTCCACGAGCGGCCAGGGCCCGTGACCGCCCGGTGAACGTCGCGTTCATGTTGGCGCGCAAGTTAGGCCATCGAGCCGTCTGCTGAATCCGGCTGAAAGTGCCGCTGGAGCACCCTGTGTGAGAATGCACACCCTGGCGTTCCCACGCACGTGTCGGACAATGCGGCTGCCCGATTCCGGGCAGAGATGTTTGCGAGGGATCATGAGACGAACGGTTCGTTTCGCACTGATGCTCTGCGCTGCGTTTGGCGCAACCACCTTCGGTGCGACCACTGCTCATGCACAGAGCTGGATCGGGCCACGCACGACGCCATCGACGCGCGAGCTCATCGCTGTCGACCGCACCGGTGAAGATGGCTGGCCGTTCGGCACCGAAGACGTAGCAGCAGACGGCCTCGGCACCTTCGGAGCCGCCGAGCAGTCAGTCGACCTGCGCAGCGCCTACGCTGCCACCGACACGATGCGCTTCTGGCTGCGCGCCTACGTCTCCTCGACTGGCGAGCCCGATGTTTCGCTGCGCCTGTTCGTCTTCATCGACTCCGATGACGACGATGCAACCGGCGGCAGCGCCGAGGCCACGGACATCGACCCGGACCTGGGTCCTGATCCGACGGTGGGCGGCTACGACCACGTCGTCGGGCTCGGAGGCGACGGCTCGGTGCTCGGGGTCTGGAGCTACGCCGCCGCACAAAACGCCTTTGCCGACACGCCTGCGAGTACCGCGAACGCCATGGCCGAAGTCGGTGTGGACCGCGATCCGCTGCGCTTTGGTTCGCCCGATCGCGGCTACCTCCAGGGCTCGGTCGAGCTCGGCGACGTCGAGCTCACGGCGAGCTGCACCGGCAATCTATTTCTGCGTGCGCTCAGCGACGAGGGCAATGACAGCGACGTCGGCGCTCGAGTGGCCTGCGTTCCGGCAGACGCCAACAACAATGGCGTCCCGAACGTCGTCGAACAGGTCACCGAATGCAACGTCACGGCCGACTGCCCAGCGGGCGCTGTTTGCGTCGCTGGCACCTGCCGCTTCACTCCGGCCTGCAATGACGACACGGACTGCGCTGCTGGCGAGTCCTGCGTCGACGGCCTTTGCGTCGCCGACGGTGGTCAGAATTGCAGCGACTCGGTGGACTGCAACGGCCTCGTCTGCGTGAACGGAACTTGCGAGGCGTGTGGCTCGGGGGTGAGCTGCGCCAGCGGCCAGACCTGCGCTGCCGACGGACGTTGCGTGGCAGGAACCGCAGGGGGCGGCGAGGGTGGAGCTGCCGCTCTGGTCGATCCCGACGAAGAGGTGCAGGGCGGCGCCTGCACGTGTCGGCTGGGTCGGCGCTCGAGCCCGCTGGGCTGGACACTCGCGCTGGGGCTCGCGGCACTTGCGCTTGGGCGCCGTCGCTACCGCTGAAACGAGACGGGACGAATCATGCGAAAAGCTCATTCC
>DATLIL010001210.1:0-3341 GCA_035539475.1 Polyangiaceae bacterium | reverse complement strand
CCTCGAGTGTGTCGTGGGGCGAGCCTGGGCAGCCTCGCGGCGCGAGCTCGGAACCTACCTTCGAGGGCAGGTGCCGCTCTCGCGCCGCTCGGACGGTGCCGGCGCTCAGCGCCGCGTGCGCCTGGCCGACGACGACGAGCTACTGCGCCGGCTAGTGCTGCTACTGCTGGTTCGTGTCCGCGTAGTGCCGCCGCGACCGCGACCACCGCGCCCCATCGGGGCGACGCTGGAAGCCACCGCTCCGCGCTCACCGAGCCCAGAGACGGCTTGCTTCGCTTCAGCCGACGACTTGAGCACACGGACCTCGTAGCGATCGCCGAAGACCTTACCGCTGCGATCTGCCGCAGCGTTGGCACGGCGCGCCAACCTGACGCTCAGGCCCTGGACACCGCGGGAGAGCGCCTCACGGTCCCGGGCCTCTGCGATCAGGTTCACCTCGTCGCCCTTGATTGAGTAGTGCAGCAACCGGAAGCCGAAGCGATCCGCTCCTGCTGCCAGAGCCGCGGCGACGGCACGAAATACCGGCCCGCGTCGAAAATCCGGCACGCCTTCGCGCACACGGAGCTTCACGTGGACGGGGTGCTTCGCGGTGATGTCCGGGCGGGCCGTGTGTGGCACGCCGCTATCGGGTGACTTGGGGCGACCTGCACCTGGTCTCGCCCCACCCCAGCCCCACTTCTTCTTCCTCACCTTCGCAGTTGCGGTGCGACGGCCGCGGGACGGGGTTGCTTTGGTTTTCCTTGCCAAACGACTCATGACCGGGATCCTCCCCGAGTGGGGTAGCCTCAGTTAATGCGTAGCAGGCTGCTTTGAAACCAGCCATGCTTTCCTGACATCAACACTAAGCACTCTTCGTGCTCAGCAGGCTCCGCCCACTCGGGAAAAATTGCACGCTCTAGAGCCACGCTGGATTTTGGAGGCTCGGAGCGGGATCGCCGGTCAGCTGCTGGCCATTTTTGCAACTTCGGCTGCGAAATCGTCCCCGGTTGGTTTCTCAATTCCCTCGCCGCGCTCGAATCGTACGAAGCGCACGAGGCTGATGTCGGTACCGAGGTCCTTCGCCAGCGCTGCGCGCACCTGTTCGACGCTCTTGTCGTTGTCGAGCACACTTTGCTGCTCGAGCAGGCACACTTCCTTGAGCCACTTCGCGACCTTGCCCTCGATCGCCTTGGGGCGCGCCTTCTCCGGAACCTTGCCTTCTTCAGCGAGCTGCGAGGCAAAGATCTCCGCCTGCTTCTGCTTGTCCTCTTCCGGAACCTCACTGCCGTTGGTGAACTGAGGCGCCATAGCTGCCACTTGCATGGCAGTGTCGTCGACGAACTTGTCGAACGCGGCGTTTTTCACCGCGGCATCGTTGCCCGCGCGCACGGCCAGAAGCACGCCGATCTTGCCGCCCATGTGCACGTAAGAGTGGACTCGTCCGGCACCATCGACCTCGAGCCGCTCCCAGCGACGAATGGTGATGTTCTCGCCGAGCTTGCCGACCAGTGCCTGCCGCGTTGCCTCGACGGTGCCGCTTCCCCCAGGGAACGGCTCGGCGCCGAGATCGGCTCCGGCCTTGGCCTTTTCCGCGACCTCGAGCACCGTCTGGGCGAACTGCACGAACTCTTCGTTTCGAGCAGCGAAGTCGGTCTGGATGTTGACCTCGACCAGGACGGCGCTCTTACCGTCGGCACTGACGCGAGCCGCCACGAGGCCCTCGCTGGCGACCGCGCCGGCGCGCTTGGCGCTCTTGGCCAGACCCTTCTTGAGGATGATCTCGACGGCCTTCTCCATGTCGCCGCCCGCCTCGACCATGGCCGCGCGACAGTCGTTGAGCCCGGCCTGGGTCCGATCGCGGAGCTCCTTGACCTGCTGCATGCTGACTTGAGTCATTTTTGACCTCTCTGTTCCTTCAAAATGTAGTGGTAGCTAGCCGCGCGCAGCGGGAAGGTGCCCTCGCCTGGCGCGACTGGCGGCTTAGTTGTTGTCGCTCGACTCGCCGCGACCGCCGCGACCGGAGTAGATGACCTGAGCCTGGTTCTCGGGTCCACGCCCGCTGCTCTCGGCCTGGCGCTGCTGGTACTCGCGCCGGCGAGCCGTGCCGTAGACGCAAGCGTCGGCAATGGCGCCGGTGATCAGGCGGACGGAGCGGATGGCGTCGTCGTTGCCCGGGATGATGTAGTCGACCTGATCCGGGTCGCAGTTGGTGTCGGTGATGGCCACGATCGGAATCGAGAGCTTACGAGCCTCGCTCACCGCGATCATTTCCTGCGCCGGGTCGATGATGAACACCGCTTGCGGCAGCTGGCCCATGCCCTTGAGGCCACCGATGTACTTCTCGAGGCGGGCGCGCTCCTTCTCGAGCTGGACCGTCTCCTTCTTCGGCAGCTGTTCGTAGGTGCCGTCCTCGCGCATGCGCTCGAGCGAACGCAGGCGCTCGAGGCCACCCTTGATCGTGCGGAAGTTCGTCAGCGTGCCGCCGAGCCAGCGGTTGGTGACGAAGTACATGCCGGCGCGGCGCGCCTCTTCCTGGACGATTTCCTGGGCCTGGCGCTTCGTGCCCACGAACAGGATCGAACCACCGCGTGCCACCGTCTCGGACACGAACTCGAACGCGCGCTTGAAGAACTGCGACGTCTGGTCGAGATCGATGATGTGGATGCCGCTGCGCGCGCCGTAGATGAACGGGCGCATCTTCGGGTTCCAACGCTTGGTCTGATGACCAAAGTGGACGCCGGCTTCGAACAGGTCACGCACCGGCAGCGGCATGGCGGGGTCGCGCAGCTGGCGCTTCATCTCGGCGCCCTCGAATGCGGGGGGCGCGGCTTCACGGGTAACTTCGGGATTGCTGGTAACTTCGGCCATTGGCGCTTCTCCTTCTTTCCGGTTGTTCCTCCGCCCCGCCGCGGGCTAGCTCACGTTGGTGAGCACCGGACCCGACGGACGCGCTAGGGGGCGTGTGGCTTCTTGAATTCTCCCTCCGGAAGCCGGAGTGAGCCCCTCGATTCGAGGGGGCGGGAACGTACGGCAAAGCCCTCGGATCGGCAAGCCCGACGCTACAGGCCCGAAGCGGGGAGCAAACTCGGCGGGGGCGACGCGGGCGAAGCCGGTTTTTCGGCTGTTTTTGCGCGAGGAGGCAGCGGGCCTCGCGGGCGTGCCTTGGCCAGCGGGGGACGCCCCGGGGTCTGCTGAGGCTGGACAGCGGCTGGCTCCGGCGGCGGAAGCGGCGCTGCCGCCGAGGGCGGAACGACGCTTTCTGCCTCGGTCGGCTTCGCTTGCGGAAGAGCGTCCGGCGGCGCGGCGGGCAACGGCGCCGCAGCTGGCGCTCGAGTCGCTGGAACCGTGCTCGCTGGTGGCAC